>JAEZIJ010000187.1 GCA_023436715.1 Acidobacteriota bacterium | reverse complement strand
CTCCTGGCCTGTGCTGCACAGGCCAGGAGGCCTGTGCCACTACGGGCCATAAGGAAGCGCGTGTGAAGCTCAAGTTAATAGCGTGCGAAATCGTGTACCGCGAGATCTGCGCGGCGGTTTCGCGGTCGCCGAACCAGGTGGATGTGGAGTTCCTTTCCAAGGGGCTGCATGACATGGGGTCGGCAGGGATGCGCGAGCGGCTTCAGGCCGCGGTGGACGCGGTAGATGAGTCGAAGTACGAAGCGGTGGCGCTCGGCTACGCGCTGTGCGGCACCGGGCTGGTGGGACTGACCGCGCGGGGCCGGCCCATCGTTCTGCCGCGCGCGCACGACTGCATCACGTTTTTCCTCGGCAGCAAGGAGCGCTACCTCGACTACTTCAACAACCATCCCGGCGTGTACTTCAAGACCTCCGGCTGGATCGAGCGCGGCCAGGGGCTGGAGCAGTTGAACTCGCCCGCGTTGCGCGACAAAACCGGCATCGGCTATGTCTACGAGGACCTCGTCGAAAAGTACGGCGAGGAGAACGCGAAGTATCTCTGGGAGCAACTCGGGAATTACGTGCGGAACTACGGCCAGTTGACCTTCATCGAAATGGGCATCGAGCCGGACGACCGCTTCGAGCGCGCGACCCGCGAGGAAGCCGCCCGCCGCGACTGGAAATACGAGAAGCTCCAGGGCGACATGTCCCTGCTCACGCGGCTCGTGGATGGGAACTGGGAAGCTGAGGACTTCCTCGTCGTCCCGCCGGGTTGGCGCGTGGTGGCGCGCCACGGCGAGGAGATTCTCGGAGCCGAGAAGGCGTCATGAACGGACGGGAACGCATTCTTGCGATGTTCGACGGCGCGGAGGCCGATCGCCTGCCGCTCATGCCGATCACGATGATGTTCGCGGCGGACCGCATAGGCGTGAAGTACCGCGACTACGCGACGAATCACCGCGTGCTGGCCGAGGCGCAACTCCGCACTGCCGAAGAGTTCGGCTTCGACCACGTATCGGCGATCTCCGACCCCGCGCGCGAGGCCGCGGACCTCGGGGGCGCCATCGAATGGTTCGACGATCAGCCGCCGGCCATCATAGAGAGCGGCGCGGTGCTGCGGGACAAAGCTACGCTCGCACGATTGAGGCAGCCCGATCCGCTCGGCGGTGGCCGCATGCACGATCGCGTCTGCGGCGTCGCCCTGTTGAAACAGCGCGCCGGCAATGAGCTGATGATCGAAGGCTGGGTGGAAGGCCCGTGCGCCATGGCGGCGGATCTGCGCGGCATCAACACCCTCATGACAGACTTCGTAGACGACCCGGCGTTCGTCCGCGACCTGTTTGAGTTCGTGGTCGATATGGAACTGGCGTTCGCTCGGGCGCAGATTCAGGCGGGGGCCGGCCTCATCGGCGTGGGAGATGCGGCGGCGTCGCTCGTCGGGCCCGCTATCTACGACCAGTTCGTATGGCCCTACGAGAAAAGGCTCTCGGACGGAATCCGAGCTATGGGCGCGCGTGTGCGCCTTCACATCTGCGGCAAGACGCGCAAGCTGTTCCCCGGCATGGGGCGCATCGGGGCCGACATGGTGGATCTGGACTGGATGGCGCCGGTGGCTGAAGCGCGAGAGAAGATGGGCCCGCGGCAGGCGATCTCCGGCAACATCGACCCCGTCAAGGTACTGCGCAACGGGACTCCGGAAGCCGCTGCGGCTGCGATTGCGGAGTGCCACCGGCAGGCGGGTCCGCGGTACATTGTGAACGCCGGTTGCGAAATTGTGCGGGATACGCCGCTCGCAAACGTGCGGGCGATTTGCGACTACGCACGCGCGCACTGAACCTCAGGCGCACTTCCGTCGTATGATCTCCTGGAGGGCCGAGCCGTGCTGACCTTTATCCTCTGGCTGATTCTGCTGCTACTGTGCTGGCCGCTTGCGCTGCTGGCGCTGGTGCTGTTTCCGCTGGTTTGGCTGATTTTGCTGCCGTTCCGGCTGGTCGGGATTGCGGTCGGCGGCGTACTGCAACTGGTGTGGGCCCTCGTCACGCTGCCTGCCCGGGTTTTGCGGGCCATGGCACGGGCGTAGGGAATAGTCGCGCCGGGCGAAGCCCAGCGGCAGCCCAGAAGGGCTGACCCCACGACTTACTTTCGCCGCTTTCCGGTTTCGGCTACGGCCGGAACGGCCTTGTCGATCGCTGCCAGGGCGATGGGCGCCATCAGGCGGTAGCCCGTGCCGTTCGGGTGCAGGCCGTCGTTGGCCGCATCGGTCCTGAGGAAGCCCGCCTTGTCCACAACGGCCGAGAAGTAATCCGAATACACGTAGTTGCGCGCGCGGCAGAAGTTCTGGATCCAGGCGTTCAGGGTGCGGATTGTCTCCGGCGGACGCCGCTTCGTCATTTCCCAGGCAGGGTTCTCGCCCTTGTGATAGTCGCTCACGGGCAGAACGGAAGCGAAGATGGGTGTGATGTTGTGGGCCTTCGCGAGATCGGCAATCATCGCGAGGTTGTTCTCGATCACTCCGACGGAGATTCCTCGCGCGATGTCATTCGTGCCCGCGAGCACGATCATCGCCGCCGGCTTGAGGTCGATGACGTCGGCTTTCATCCGCGCGAGCATCTGGCCGGTGATCTGGCCGCTGATTCCGCGATTCACGAAGTCGCGATCGGAGAAATACTCGTTGAGGCGCCAGCCGTCCGTAATGGAATCGCCCATGAAGACCACGCGCGGCCTGCCGGGCTGCGGCGGGGGGAGTTTGCTGTTCGCTTCCGCATAGCGGGAGAGTTGGTCGCGATCGGAGTTGGCGATCTCCCGCTCGCGTTGATCGAGCACTTCCCGGAAGTTGTCTTCGATGCTAATCAGGCCCGAGCGCAGTTCGGTGAACTGCTTCGCAGCCTCTTCGGGAAACGGAGAGGGCTTGGGGACAAAATCGGACAGCGCGAGGTATGCGCGAACGTTCGTGAGGAAAGAGTACGTGACCCCGGCGTTCTGCCTGCCGAGCGCGCGGAGAGTGAGCAGCGCCTGGCGGGCGTTCTCGGTGAGGGGAGCGCCGGCGCGCGCGAGTTCGGGAATCGCCACCGCGGTCGATTCCATCAACTGCACCGTCCGCCCGTAGAGGTCGAACGCCTCCTTGTTGGAGAGCGCGCGCCCCTGCGCCAGACAGGCGGCCAGCAGCCAGGCCGCGCATACGAATCCAATCCGCTTCATGTTGTTCCTTTCCTTATCCCTGCTTGGCGGTCCCGTCGTTCTGAAGCTGCAACGTCACCGTGCCGATATAGAACGGCATCCTGACCTTTATCTGAACAGGCAGCTTGCGGTCGTCATCGGTGAGCCAGATGAAGAGCCTGCCGCGCCTGCGGTAGAGCACGTTGTTGAACAGGAACGCCTCGTGGCGAATGGTTTTGAACTTGCCGAGATCGGTCTTTATCTCCTCGCGCTCCTGAGCCTCTACTTTCGCGAGCACGGCCTTCTTGCCGTCGCTGACTGGTATCTGCGCGGATTGGCCCGGCTCGAGGTTCATGGCGCGCAACTGGTACAGAGCCCCGATAACATCGTGCTCGCAGGGCACGATTTCGATCTCCTGACTGGCTGTGACGTTCTTGACGAGGTCATGCTCCAGCACGCTGGCCTTCTTGCGCTGGCTGTCGAAGGTGACCCGTGTTTCGCGCCGCCGGCTACCCTCGTTTGCCTTCAGGAGCGTGCTCTCAACGCACAGATCGTTGTTCAGGACGGAGGAGTACTCGTTGTTCACGCGGTAGAGGCGGGATACCATGCCGACGGATTCGACCGCCAGCTTGGCCTGCCATCCCGAAGCGCGGGACGCCGACCACGTGAGCCGCGCGTTGGCAGCGTGGACCAGGCGCCACTCCGCCGCATAGACCAGCGTCTCGGTCGCCGGAGGCGCGAAGTGCGGGTTCGCGGCCACCGGTCGAGGCGCAGACTGTTGGGCCACAGCGCAAATCGCGACCAGCACGGCCGCCGCGATTAGCTGAACGCGGTAGTGCTCCATGAACAAACGAGTGTCTCAGATCCGGAAAAGGGCACGCAAGCGGGCGCGTGGCGGGCCGGGCATGCCTCGGCCCCTACGGCCGCTTCGATTCCTTGAACTGCTCCCGAACCTCGCGCAGTTGCCGCGCGTGTGCTTCGGGGTGTTGTGCATACGTCTTCAGGAGATCGAGCAGCGTGACGGGGCCGCGCTCGCTGTGCGTGGCCTTGCGCTGGAATGCTTCCTCGGGAAGTTCCTTGAGAAGCTCCCAGTTTTCGGCGCGGAGGCGGCGGAAGGTCTCCAGCGATTCCGAGGTCTTCCGGCGCGCGTAGTTCAGGTTGCGGGCCCAGGCGTCCTGATCGTAGCTCAGCAGGGTCGGATTCTCCTCCGCGACGACGCGGCGGAAGCGATCGGCCCCGACGATCTCGGCATCGGCCAGGTGCGCGATGATTTGCCGGACGCACCATTTTCCGGGCGCGGGGACGAAATCCAGTTCGGAGCCAGCCGCGCCGGTCATGACGGTTGCGATCAACTCCGCACCGCGGCGGAAACGCTCAAGCAGTTCTCTGACGTCGTTCATGAAGCTCCTCGCAAGCGCCTACAAACCAGCGATGCTACCATCATAGCCGCAGGGAATCGCCCGATGTCGATCACGCCCCTTTTCGATGCGCGCCCGCCGCTCGACCGCGAAAAGCGCGCGGCGGCGCTCGGCCGGCTCGCCGCCGAGCGGATCTGGATCGGGACGAGTTCGTGGAAATACGAAGGCTGGCTGGGCCAGATCTACAGCCGGGAGCGCTACCTGTCGCGCGGGAACTTCGGAAAGAAGCGGTTCGAGGCGGAGTGCCTGGAAGAGTACGCGCGCACGTTTCCGGCGGTTTGCGGCGACTTCACGTTCTACCAGTTCCCCAGCGAGCCGTACTGGCGGCGGCTGTTTCTCTCCGCGCCGGAATCGCTGCGATTCGCTTTCAAGGTGCCGGAGCAAATCACGGCGAAAGTGTTTCCATCGCACCCGCGCTACGGCGCGCAGGGCGGCCTTGTGAACACGTCGTTTCTCGACGCCGCGCTGCTCCAGGACGCGTTCCTGGCGCCGCTTGGCCCTTACGCCGCTCGGGTCGCTGTGCTGATTCTGGAATTCGGCACATTTCCGCGCGCCGCCTACTCGCACGTGCGCGAGTTCGTCCGTGACCTTGACCGCTTTCTCGCGCTCCTCCCGCGGCAGTTCCGCTACTCGGTGGAGATACGCAACCCGGAATACCTGGGACCAGACTACTTTCACTGCCTGACCGCGCACGGCGTGGCGCACGTCTTCAATGCGTGGACGCGCATGCCCGAGCTCGGCGTTCAGGTGCGCCTCCCGGAGGCGTACACCGCCGATTACAGCGTCTGCCGCGCGCTTCTCCGCCGCGGGCGCGCGTATGAGGAAGCCGTGCAGCGTTTCTCGCCCTATGAGGAGATCCGCGACCCGAATCCGGAGGGCCGGCAGGCCATCCGCGACCTGATCGACTACTCCCGTGAAAACCGCCGCGCGGCGTTCATTTTTGTAAACAATCGCTTCGAAGGCAACGCGCCGCGCACGATCGAAGCGGTGGTGGAGTAGCGGGGCGTCAGGAAATCCAGCGCGCGATGCCGAACGCTGCGCCGGCCGCGATGCCGCCGATGAGGACGGTTTGCACGCCGCCGCGGAGCGGGTGAATGCCTGTGAGCCGGCCCTTGACGTAGCCGAACACGAACAGGGCGATGAGCGTGACCACCGCCGACATCCAGAGCCCACTCAGAACGTTGTCCATCGCCATGTACGGGGAGAGAGGGATGAGCCCGCCCACAACGTATGAGAAGGCGATGGTGAGCGCGCTGCGGAGGGCGCGGCCGGGGTCGGGCGCTTCCAGGCCCAGTTCGTAGCGCATCATGAAATCGACCCAGCGGTTCGGGTCGCTCCGTATGGCGGCCACCACCGGCGCGACCTGTTCGTCCGTCAGGCCGTAGTTCCGGAACACGGTCGCGACTTCACGCTCCTCCTCGTCTGGCATTTCGCGAATTTCGCGGCGCTCGCGGTCCTTCTCGGCGTTGTAGTGTTCGTAATCGGTGCGGGCCGCGAGAAAGCCGCCGAGTCCCATGGCGATGGATCCGGCCGCGATTTCGGCGAGGCCGGCGATGACCACGAGTTTCGTGGAGGCCACCGCGCCCGAAAGCCCCGCGGCGAGCGCGAACGGAACCGTGAGGCCGTCGGACATGCCGATGACGACGTCGCGGATCGCCTCCGTGGCGGTGAAGTGCTTCTCGGTATGGGGAGTAACAGGCATTCAACGCCAGTTTACGCCAGCAGTTCGTGCTAAATTGAAACGCTAAGGGGTTTACCGGAGCCAGGAGGTGGATGAGAGTTAGGATTCGCCTGCGGTTGGGGCCAACGTTCGGTCGAAGACTGGCCCGCACCCGCCAGTTAGCGTGTGTCGTGGCGTCGTTGTTAACGCCCGCGGCACTGATGGCGCTCGCGCTCGGGATATGGCGGCTGGGATCGGACCTGAGCTTGACGGGTGAATTCGCTATTTCGCGCGGCCTGTTTTCTCATTGGCAGGTTTGGATCGCGATGGCCGGTTTGCTGCAAACCTGCGCGTCCATTCTGAACCGCTACGGCCGCCGCGAAGCGGTGTCGCAGGGATCTACGGCGCGGTGATGATGTTGTGGCCGTCAGTCGATCCGGTTGACAGGGATGCTTCGACCCCCCGTGTGGATCACCAATCGGGTGACCTTGCCGTTGCCGTCAATCTCAAAGGTGACGACATCGTCTGAGGTCTTGCTGAAGAAACGAAGTTCCGCTTCGGGAAACAGCGCACCAGGTGCTTCATCATTCTCCTGGAGAAGCAAATGCCGGTCCTGCCGCGTAACCTTCAAGACCACGTTCGGAAGACCGTACCGTCCAACCAGCCGATCAAGCAGCTTCGGATCGAGGTCAATCTCATTGTGCTTAGGCAAGGGTTTACGGGGCGGCAATTCGTTATAAGGCGTGAACCCCTCCCAGGCGATCGGCGTAAAGGTGTTCCCGAGCAAAGATTCGAGAAGGTCCTTGAAGATGCCTTCACCGTTGGAGCTGTTGGTCATGAGGAGGATGCCATCTTTCGGTTTGTCGAACACCACCGTGTAGTTTCGGAAGCCTTCGTCATGCCCCTCTTTGAAATAGGCTTTGCCGTACGGACTCCAAAATAGGCCCCACCCGAGCCCGTAGCTCAAGCGAATGCCCTTATTCTCTTCGGTTGTTGAAGTATCCAGTGTCGGAAACTGCTGCTTGGAAAAAATCTGGATTTGCGGACGCAGCATCGACTCCCGCGTAGACTTGGGCAATCCGTCGCCGGCCATGATCGCCTGGATGAATCGCGTGAAGTCACGCAGAGTGGTCTGCATGGAACCCGCGGCCGCAGCGGTCTTTCGTCGCTGCGGCCCGAGGGAGCGTCCCCATTCGTCGTAACCGTTCGCGTAGTTGTCTTCGAACTGTTGCTCGGAAACCATGCTGGTACGCGACATGCCGAGGGGGCGAAACACGCGGACTTGCATCAGGTCTTTCAATGGCTTGGCGGTGATCGTCTCGACTACGAACTGCAGGAGTTGAATTCCCTCGCCCGAGTAGGCGTACCTTGACCCCGGCTCGAAGTTGATATTCAGCTTGCGGTCGCGATTGAGCCAACGGATGTTCGGAAAGCCGCTGGTGTGGCTCAGCAGCATCCGTGCGGTGATTCTCTGGTATCGAGGGTCGTCAACCAGATCCCGATATCCCTCATAGTCCGGAAGCGGCTTGGGCAAGTATTGTTGTACCGGCCTGTCGAGGTCGAGAGTTTTATCCGCAATGAGTTGCATCACGAGATAGGTAAATGCCACCTTGCTCAAAGATGCGCCAGCCATTACGGAATCCTCCGTTAAAGGCAGTTGCTTCTCGACGTCACGCAGTCCGTACGCCTTCGAATAGGCGGCCCTTCCGTTATTGAGTAGGGTGACACCGGCACCGGTAACTTCAGCCGCACGCATCAGGCGCAATACTGTTTCGTCAATTTCGTTCGACGTAATCGTGCTGCCATTCAATCGTTTGACGGCCAGCTTCGGCGCAGCAGCAACCAATCCGCTGAGGGTGATGGCGATCAACCACTGGATTCCGGTCCGCATCAATTGTCCTCTGCTCATGCTAAGCCAAAGTGAACCACTACGGCCGGGGCCGCCATGTTCTAAACTTGGCACATGGCGACGGTAGAGTCTTCTGATCGGATTACGGTCGAGCCTGGGAAATGCGGCGGAAAACCGTGCATCCGGGGGATGCGCATCACCGTGCGCCGTGTCCTCGAATTGCTGGCTACGTATGGTGATCGGGCTGCGCTGTCTGCCGAATATCCTTTTCTCGAATCGGAGGACATCGAGCAGGCTTTGCGGTACGCGGCGGCGACTGTCGATGACGAGCGCCTGAGTATAGATCGCGTCGCATGAATCGCCTTCTGCTGGATCAAGGGCTTGCTCCGTATGCGGCTGAGATCCTGCGTGGGTACGGGATAGACGCGGTTCATGTCTCCGAGATCCGGATGGAGCAGGCCGATGATATCCAGATTCTGAATAGAGCCAGGGACGACGAACGAATCTGCGTGACGCTGGACCACGATTTTCACGTGCACCTGGCACTAGCCGGGAACGGCCGCCCTTCGGTGGTGCTGCTGCGCGTTCAGGGCCTGGACGCGCGAGGGCAGGCTGCTTTGATCCAATCGGGGTGCCTCCAGTGTGAGAACGCTTTGTCCGAAGGCGCCGCCGTTTCCGCGGATCGC
Source organism: Acidobacteriota bacterium (assembly GCA_023436715.1). Lineage (GTDB taxonomy): Bacteria > Acidobacteriota > Terriglobia > Bryobacterales > Bryobacteraceae > Fen-330. Next base: position 65,407 of record JAEZIJ010000187.1, on the reverse strand, counting down.
GAGAGTATCCGCGTACGTCGATTGCCATTCCGATAACCTCTAAGGCGCGCGCATCGTGGTCTGGGACTTTGTGACCGAATTGTTTCCGAAATCGGCGTTTCACCTCCCGGCAGGCCGTAGTTCCTGATAGTCTCACAGAGGTGATACCGGCGATGAGATTTTCTAAATGGTTGTTTGCCGCAGCTTTAGCATTTTGCTCGCTTAATCTCGGGCAAACACAGACGTCAAATGGCACCCCGCAGCCTATTGGAGAATTGGTGAACGTGGGAGGATATCGGGTACACCTCTACTGCATCGGCGCGGGGGGACCCACGGTTATCATCACAGGCGCGGGTTACTCATTTGACTGGAGTCTGGTTCAGCCGGAGGTCGCGAAATTCACTCGCGTGTGTGCCTACGACCACTCGGGCACAGCGTGGAGCGATTCGGGTCCGAAGGACACGTGCTCGTTAAGAGTCGGAGAGATACACTCGGCGCTGCGACATGCCCATGTCTTGGGTCCTTACGTGCTCGTCGGGCATTCGCTTGGTGCTTTGGTTTCCAGGCTCTACGCGGCCAAATATGCCGACGATGTTGCTGGTATGGTGATCGTGGATCACGCAACTCAACCAGTGCCCATAGGAATGACCGGCCCGCAAGGCGTACCACCGTCTGCTCGCGGATTGCCCCCATCCGCTGGGATCAGACCCGATCCCGGTACGGGCTTTCGAAAACTGCCCGAGCATGATTACCAGCTTCATCTCTGGGCGGACGCTCAGCCGCGGATCGCGCAGGTAATGGAAAGAAATCTGGAAATGGTGAGCGAGTGTAGCGCCGAGGTGAAGACTGCGACTCAGAACGAAGGCGTCCCACTTGGCGACAGACCGTTGGTGGCAGCAAGTCAATCCGCAACCGAGCGACTACACATGCAACTGCTTGCGCTGTCATTGGATAGCAAGCTCGTAGTGGCGGCTAACAGCGGCCATTTGGTGATGGTGGACCGTGCCGATGTGGTGACCGAAGCAATTCGCGAAGTTGTAGACGCTGTGCGAAACCACGCCAGACTGAAGCGGTAATAGGTCCGTCGCACGCGCCTTTAACACTCAGGTTCTCGAATACAAAGGACGTCAAGCTACCCTTCACGGTGCAGCCACTTCATCGAAGGTCCCCTTCTCGGAAAGTTGCCTTACCAGATTTAGCCTCTCGATAAGAGGGCACCGCACGCCCCAATCGTCAGGAGGATGCCACTCGCCAGTAACGAAAGCCTTGCCACGCTCCTTCCAAAGGTGGGAGGCCGATGGTCACGAGTGCGGCAAGAAGCGCGATTTCGGAAAGCGCGAGGTTGCGGAAATCGGAGTAGCCGCCCCTTCCATCTGGAACGAGCGGGAATGGCTGGAACCATGAGCAAAGAACTGCGACAGAGCAGAGGATACTCAAGCCGAGGCCACAATTGAACAGCAGCCGTCTCACAGGTGTGAGGCGAGGATCAATCCTGGCTCCGAGATGCCACGTGAGAAATGTCAGCGTCAATGGGCAGAGAGATAGGACGGTTATCAGGGGCATTCTAATCTTCAACAACTGTACCCCACTGGGTGGGACTCCTGTCACGAGCGGTATTGGCAAGCGCATCAACGGAAGCGGGCGAAAAGTGGCGTTCGCGGAGAATGAGGCCAGCGCCTCTTCGTAACGCCATCAGCGGATGTGAATTCGCGCTATCGTAGAATGACTCGCTAATCGCTCCGACCCACGCGCGTCGATGTTCTTGGCTGCGCCCGCAGATTACCCCTGGGCGGCGGCGAAGTCTTCTTCTTCCAGGCAGCGCTCTACTTCGATGGCGGCTTTGCAGCCCGCGGCGGCGGCGGTGATGGCCTGGCGGTAGACGCGGTCCTGGACGTCGCCGGCGTGGAAGACTCCGGGGACGCTCGTGCGCGCGCCGCCTTTCGAGATGAGGTAGCCGTCGGCGTCGAGATCGATCTTGCCCTTGAAGACAGTGGTGTTCGGCACGTGCCCGATGGCGAGGAAGAGGCCGTCCACCGGCTCTTCGCGCCGCTTGCCCGTTTTAACGTCGCGCACGACCACGCCCGTCACCGTCTCCTTTTTGACGTCCAGCACCTCGTCAATCACGACGTTGGTGAGCCACTTGATCTTCGGGTTCCTGAGCGCGCGCTCCAGCATGATCTTCGAAGCGCGGAACTCGTCGCGGCGATGGACGATGGTGACCTGTTCGCCGAAGCGCGTTAGGAAATTCGCTTCCTCCATGGCGGAGTCTCCACCGCCGACCACCATGATCTTCTTGCCGCGGAAGAAGAAGCCGTCGCAGGTCGCGCAGGAGCTGACGCCGCGGCCGATGAGCTTCTGTTCCGACGGCAGTCCCAGCCAGCGCGCGGAGGCTCCGGACGCGATGATTACCGTGCGTGCTTCGATCCACTCGCCTTCAACGTTGAGGCGGAACGGGCGGCGCGAAAAGTCAACCTCGTCAACCGCGCCGTGTACGAATTCGGCGCCGAAACTCTGGGCCTGCTTCTTCATGTTCTCGACCAGCACCGGGCCGTCGATGCCCTCGGGAAAACCGGGGTAGTTCTCGACGAGCGAGGTGATGGAGAGCTGGCCTCCGGGATGGTGCCCTGACACGACAAGTGGCTTCAGATTGGCTCGCGCCGAATAGATGGCGGCGGTGTTGCCCGCGCAGCCAGATCCTATAATGACAACGTTCCGCATAGGGGTCCGATGATCTTTCATGCTAACACTAGGCGAGGAAAGCGCTGACGATCCGGTTCGCCAGGAAGGCTCCGCACCAGGCCAGGATGCCCATGTAGGCGAACTGGATCAGCGGCCATTTCCACCCGCCTGTCTCGCGTCGCACCACGGCTATCGTGGACATGCACTGCATGGCGAAGGCGAAGAAAACGAGAAGCGCGACGGCCCCGGCGGGAGTCAGATCATTGTGTAGCGCCTGCTGAAGGCCGAGCGAGTGAGCGTCGGAATCCATGCCGTAGATAGTTCCGAGAGTTCCGACGATCACCTCGCGCGCCGCCAGCGACGTGATCAGCCCGATCCCGATTTTCCAGTTGAAGCCGAGCGGGCGAATGACGGGTTCCACAACGTGCCCGAGGGTTCCGGCGATGCTGTGCTCGATCGCGGGCGCCGCGCCCCCGGTCAGGGGAAGGTGGGCGAGAATCCAGAGGACGATCGCGACTGCCAGGATAACGGTACCGGCGCGCCGGAGGAAGATCTTCGAGCGGTCGAGCAGGCGCAGCCCGAGCGAACGCAGCGTGGGCCGGCGATACGGCGGCATCTCGAGAACGAACGGCGCGCGTTCGCTCTTGAGGATCGACGATTTCAGCACGCGCGCAGTGGTGAATGCGGCGGCGAAGCCGAGCAGGTACAGGCCGAGCATGGCGGCGGCGCGGGTACCGAGCAGCGGTCCGAGCAGCGGTCGTTCGGGAAGGAATGCCGCGATGATCAGCGTATAAACGGGGAGCCGCGCCGAGCACGTCATCAGCGGCGCGATGAGGATAGTCGCGATGCGGTCGCGCTTGTTTTCGATGGTGCGCGTCGCGAGAATGCCCGGGACGGCGCAGGCGTAGGAGGAAAGCAGCGGGATGAACGACTTTCCCTGCAAGCCCACGCGGGCCATGGTGCGGTCCGCGATGAGCGCCGCACGCGCGAGATAGCCCGAATCCTCCAGAATCCCTATGAACAGGAACAGCAGTAGAATCTGGGGCAGGAATACGAGCACGGAACCGACGCCCGTCCACACGCCCTCGATCAGCAGCGAGCGGAACGGTGATGCCGGCAACAGCGTCCCGATCTGCGCGCCGGACCAGGTCACCAGCCACTGCACGCCGTCCATCATCGGGCGCGCCCAGGAAAACATCGCCTGGAACACGGTTACAACGATGAGGCCGAAGATGAGCGGACCCCATAGCGGGTGCAGGAAAACGGAGTCGAGCTTGCGTGTCCAGAGAGGCGGCGCGGGCGGCTGGTAAGACGCATGTCGCCCCATGGCCGCGGCCCAGGCGCGACACTTGGGGATATCATGAAGCGCGGGCAAGGCCACGGGCGAGGGCGCCGCTCCGCGTTCGGCGAGGAAGCGCCAGACGGGGTCGAGGCCTTCATCCTTCATCGCGCTGGCCAGGATGACGGGCGCGCCGAGTTGCTTTGAGAGCGCCTCGGTGTCCACCTCTCCGCCGCGATTCCTGAGGTCGTCGGCCATGTTCAGCACGATCATGGTGGGCAGGCCGAGAGCAAGGATCGGGGCGGCCAGCATGAGGTGGCGGCCGAGGTTGGTGGAATCGAGAATGAGCAGGACGCCGTCGGGGCGGGGGAAGTCCGGCATGTTGCCGGTGAGAACGTCGCGCGCAACCTGCTCGTCCTCCGAGCGCGGCGAGAGGCTGTATATGCCCGGGAGGTCCACCAGGGTGATTTCGCTGCCGTCTTCCAGGCGGGCGCGGCCGACGTGTTTCTCCACTGTCACGCCGGGGTAGTTGGCTACTTTCTGGTGGAGGCCGGTCAGGCGGTTAAACAGAGTCGATTTTCCGGAATTGGGCGGGCCGACTAGAGCGATGGTGTGCGCTATGTGGCCGTTGGTTGGGGAAGACGCGTGAAGTGCGCCGGAAAGCGCGCAGTTCTGGCAGTCGGACATGCTACTCCGCCGCGGCTGAAAGAATAGGGCGAAGCTTGAGGCGCGCGGCGGTTTCGCGCCGCAGGGCAATTTCCGAACCATCCACGCGGAAGACGCGCGGATCGCCGCCGGGCGCGCTCAGGGCCGCGGTAACGGGGCTGCCCGGCACAAACCCGAGTTCCATCAGCCGGCGCGAAATGTCTTCCGGCAGATCGAGCCGATCGAGGACGCCCTGTTCCCCTTCGCGCAACTCGACGATGCTCGAGGGACGGTGGGCGCCGCGGCCGCTCATGAAACTCGGTTGCATGAAGTTCCAGTATCGGATCCGAGCACGCGGGGTGTCAAGGACTATCTTGCAATTGATTTGCAGGTGGTGTGCCCGCGCAGGCCGGCCAGTCCGGCGGCCGGCGGTTTCTGCTACAATTCCGGCGATGCTCGCCGTACCCCCAAAACAGGGCTACACACGCAAGGACGTGCGGCGTGTGCTCGGCATTTCCGAACGGCAGTTGCGGGGATGGGAGAAGCAGGAGCTCGTGCCGCCGCTGGAGCAGTACGCGTTCTCAGACCTGATCGCGCTGCGCTCTCTCCAGAAGTTGCGGCAGAACCGCGTGCCTTCGGCGCGCATCCGCCGGGCCGTGAGCGCGCTGCGGGAGAAGCTCGAAGGGGTGGCCGACCCTCTCAAGGAACTCAAGATCGTTTGCGAGGGCAAGGAAGTCGCCGTGCTCCTGGAGGGCCAAAAGATGGACGCCGTCTCCGGGCAACTCCTGCTCGATTTCGACCGCGAGGAATTGAGCAGCCTGCTTTCTTTCCCCGGCGAGCGCGAGACAGCAGGGCGGAATTCCGCCGCACGGCAGCAGGAAGCCGAGGCGTGGTTCGAAAAGGGGCTGGATCTGGAACAGACCGGCGCGCCGGTGGCGGACGTAATCGCTGCGTACGAGCGTGCGCTGGAGCTTGATCCGCGGTCGGCCGGGGCGCTGGTGAACCTGGGGACGATCCACTATCACATGAAGAAGTGGAAGGATGCCGAGCGCTGCTACCGCCAGGCCCTGGAAATCGATAACGGCTACGCGCTGGCGCATTTCAATCTGGGCAACCTGTTCGACGAACTGGGCGACCGGCAGCAGGCGCTTTCGCATTACCAGGCGGCCCTTCGCGCGAACTCGAGCTATGCGGACGCTCACTATAACGTTGCGCTGCTGTATCAGGGCCAGGGCGATCTGATGCGGGCGGTCAAGCACTGGAAAACGTACTTGAAGCTCGACCCGACGAGCACCTGGGCCTCCATAGCGAAACGGGAACTCGACAAGCTCTGCAAGGCGACCGTGGTCCAGGGTTCACGAACCGTATCCTGATGAGGTGGTGGCCCGCCACATCACGAACCGTATCGGGGCACGGCTTCAGCCGTGCCGCAAGGCGCCACCATCACAGGGCTTTAGCCCCTGGGAGTGCCGAAGACAGGGGCTAAAGCCCGGGCCTTCTCATGACGCTACGGCATGGCTCAAGCCATGCCCTGATACCGCTCGGCTCCCTTGCGGTCGCGGCACGCTAAACTGGGATTTGATCCACTACATTTGGGGGTTTTGATTGAATCGAGTAGTGTTGGCTTTCCGCAGCTTTTTTGGAATCCTGTTTCACAACGGGCTTTCGGACCCGGTGATTACAACCCTGGGGCTGATGCGCGTGCCCGAAAGGCCTCCCGCTCCGCCGAAGCCTCCGGCGGATCACATCGACGGAACGGTGCAAATCCTCTCGATTCTGCAGCGCGACTCGCGGCTGATCGATTTCCTGATGGAGGATATCTCGTCCTATGACGACGACCAGGTGGGCGCGGCCGTACGGTCGCTGCACGACCAGTGCCGGGATGCCTTGAAGCGATATGTGGAGCTGGCGCCGGTCATCGACGGCGTCGAGGGCACGTCCACCAGCATCATCGGTGCATCGGTGGCGCAGAACCTCGCGACGCTGGTTAAATTCATCGGCAACGTGCCGGCAGGGGTGCCGCAAGGCGGCGTGCTCCGGCATAAAGGCTGGCGCATCGCGAAGACGGAACTGCCGGTTCCTGCGCACGGCTCGACCGTAGTAGCGCCGGCCGAGATCGAGATTGAGTAATGGCAAAACAGTTTGTAATTGGAGTCGACTTAGGCACGACAAATTCGGCGCTGGCTTACGCCCCGCTGGCTTCAATCGCGGACCCGCACGAACTGCCGGGCGCGAGCCTGTTTTCGATTCCGCAGGTTGTAAATCCGGGCGAGGTGCGCGACGAGCCACTGCTGCCGTCGTCCCTCTACGTCCCGGCGGCGGTCGATTTTCCCGAAGGCTCGCTGGAGTTGCCCTGGGATAGCGCAGGGAAGTTTGTGGTTGGGTATCTCGCGCAGAAGCGCGGGGTGGAGAACCCGGGCAGGCTGGTGTCATCGGCGAAATCGTGGCTGAGCCATGCGGGCGTGGACCGCACGGCCCCGATTCTGCCGGTGAATGCGCCGGACGGCGTGAAGAAGCTTTCGCCGGTTGAGGCGTCGCTGCGGTACCTGGACCACATGCGGCGCGCCTGGACCTATCGCAATCCCGAGGCGCCGTTCGAGGAACAGCAGGTGCTGGTGACCGTGCCGGCTTCGTTCGACGCGGTTGCGCGCGAGTTGACCGAGCGCGCGGCTCAGCAGGCCGGTTACCGCGACGTGATTCTTCTCGAGGAACCGCAAGCCGCCTTTTACGCCTGGATCGAGCGTCACCCGGACTGGCGCGAGCGCGTGAATGTGGGCGACCTCATCCTGGTGGTCGATATCGGCGGCGGCACGACGGATTTCACGCTCATCACCGTAACCGAGCGCGATGGAGAGCTGGCCCTGGAACGTGTGGCTGTCGGCGATCACATTCTGCTCGGCGGCGATAACATCGACCTGGCGCTGGCACGATTCGTGGAGCAGGGTCTCACGGCGAAGAACGTAAAACTCGATATGCTTCAGCTCCACGCGCTCTGGCAGAGCTGCCGCGTGGGGAAGGAGAAGTTGCTCGAAGAAGGCTCCGGCCTCAACGAGTTTCCGGTAACCGTGCTGGGCAAAGGCACGGGCCTCGTCGGCGGCACCATCAAAACGAAGTTGCCGCGCGCCGACGTTGACCGGATTCTGATGGACGGGTTCTTCCCCGTGGCATCGAGCGAGGACGTGCCGCAGCGCGCGCGCCGGGCCGGATTGCAGGAACTCGGGCTGCCGTATGCGGCCGACGCCGCGATTACGCGGCACATGGCGCGATTCCTGCGGCAGCAGGCCTCGAACGCGCAAGGCGGCGCAGTGCGGCGCGGGCCGAGCGGACTGGCTTGCCCCACGCATGTGCTCTTCAACGGCGGTGTGCTGAAGGCCGGGTTGATCCGCGAACGGCTGCTCTCCGTGCTGAACGGGTGGCTGAAGGAAGAAGGCATGCCTGCCGTTGTGGCGCTAACCGGCGAGGACCTGATGCACGCGGTGGCGCGCGGCGCATCTTATTACGGCCTTGCGCGCGCAGGTCACGGCGTGCGCATACGCGGAGGCGTGGCCCGCACCTACTACGTGGGAATCGAGAGCGCGATGCCCGCGGTTCCGGGCGTTCCGGCGCCTCTCAAAGCGCTCACGGTGGCGCCGTTCGGAATGGAGGAGGGCAGCGCGGCTCCGATTGCAGGCCGCGAGTTCGGCCTCGTCATCGGGCAGCCTGCCGAGTTCCGGTTCTTCTCCTCGACCGTTCGCAAGGACGACCCGGCCGGCCAAATGATCGAGGAAGTGAGCGAGGAAATCACCGAGCTCACGCCGATGGAGGTTGAGCTTTCGGCCGATGGCGGCAATCCGGGCGACGTGGTTCCGGTGACGCTCGAAAGCGTGGTGACCGAAACCGGCCAGTTGCAGTTGTGGTGCGTGGCCCGCGACGGGCGGCGCTGGAAGCTCGAGTTCAACGTTCGGGAGCGCGTGGCGGCGGCATGAAGATCGGCATCGACCTGGGGACAACGAATTCGGCGGTCGCTTATATCGACCCCGGCGAAGGCGAGGAGACCGAGTTTCCGCCGGTTCACATTCTCCCGATTCCGCAGCACGTCTCGCCCGAGCGGGTCGAATCGCTCAAGGTGCTGCCGTCGTTCCTGTATCTGTCGAACGGCGAGTTTCTGGGCACGTTCGCGCGCGAGCAGGGCGCGCTGGTGCCTACGCGGCTGGTGCACTCGGTAAAATCCTGGCTGTCCAATCCGGAAGTGGACCGCACGGCAAAGATCCTGCCATGGGATTCGCAAGAGACCGGGCGCATTCTCTCGCCCGTGGAAGTCTCATCGAAGTTCCTGGCCCGGATGCGCGAGGCATGGGAGAAACAGCACGGCGCGTCGATGGCCGAGCACGATGTGGTTCTCACCGTGCCGGCCTCATTCGATGAGGAAGCGCGCGAGCTCACCGTGCAGGCGGCCACCGAGGCCGGGTTGCCGAAGCTCACGCTGCTCGAAGAACCCGCGGCGGCTTTCTACTCCTGGATTTCGAACCACCTCGCGGAGTCGCGCAAGAGCCTGTTCGACGGCCAGGTTGTGCTGGTGTGCGACGTCGGCGGCGGCACGTCGGATTTTACCCTGATCCGTGTCTCGCGCGAGGGAGACCGCGTCGAGTTCACGCGCACCGCGGTGGGCCGCCACCTGCTGCTGGGCGGCGACAACCTCGACCTCACGCTGGCCTGGCTGGTGGAGAGCAAGCTTGGCACGGCGCTCTCTCTGCGGCAGCGCAATGCCGTCCGGCGACAGTGTACCGCGGCGAAGGAGCGGCTGCTGGCCGATCCGCATCTGAAGAGCGTGGAAGTGACGGTTGTGGGGGCGGGCACGGCGCTTGTCGGCGGCGTGCGAAAAGCGGAGATGCTGCGCGAGGAAGTGCTCGAACTCACGCTTGAAGGGTTCCTGCCGTTCTGCAATCTCGAGGACAAGCCGAAGGAGGAAAAGCGCAGCCTGTTCCGCGAGCTGGGCCTGCCGTATGTTTCCGACCCAGCGATCACGCGCCACCTCGCGGCCTTCCTGACGGGCGCGGCCGAGCATGCGCCCTCCGGCGTCGATGCCATTCTGTTCAACGGCGGTTTCTTCATCCCGGATGTGTGCCGCGACCGCGTGGCGGATGCTGTCGGGAACTGGTACGGGCGGCGGCCCCTGGTCTTCGAGAATCGCGATCTCGATCTCGCGGTGGCGGTGGGTGCGGCGTACTATTCCTATGCGCGAACCACCGGGACGGGCGTGCTCGTGCGCGGCGGTCTGCCGCGCGCGTACTACGTCGGTATCGGCGGCGACCGGATGGAGGCCGAGCGCGTGCGCGCCGTCTGCCTGGTTCCTCGCGGGACCGAAGAAGGTTCGGAACTGGAACTGGACCTCGAGAACCTGCAACTGGTCGCCAACAAGCCCGTGTCGTTCCGGCTATACAGTTCTCTGACGCGAACGGAAGACGCGCTCGGACAGGTGATCGAATTTGCTCCGGCGGAACTGGAGGGCGACTTTCACCTGCACGCGCCTTTGAACGCCGTGATCCGGTTCGGCAGGCGCACCGGCGAACGGCTGATTCCCGTGAAACTCGGCGCGCGGCTGACGGAAGTTGGCACGCTCGAAATCTGGTGCGAGTCCAAGATCACCGAGCACCGCTGGCGATTGCAGTTCCAGTTGCGCAAGAAGGCCGCGACCGCCGAGGCTCCGAAGCGCGCCGCGGCGGTAATCAGCGAGGGTGCGGTCGAAGCGGCGCAGGAACTGATCCGTTCGGTTTTCGGCCCGGGCGGGGACCACGCAATTCCGCCGGAACAGTTGCCTGGAAAACTTGAAGGCGCGCTCGGACTCGGAAAGAACTCCTGGCCGCTTGCGACGATCCGGCAGTTCGCGGACGTGTTTCTCGAACTGGCGGACGGCCGCAAGCTCGCGCCTGCTTACGAACAGCGGTGGCTCAATCTTGCGGGGTTCTGCCTGCGCCCCGGTTTCGGATATCCGGGCGACGATTTCCGCATAGAGCAGGCGCGGCGCGTGTACGCTTCCGGGCTTCAGTTCCCGAATCAGGTGCAGAACGAAGTCGAGTGGTGGATCTTTTGGGGCCGCGTGGCGGGAGGGCTGAATCGCAATCAGCAGGTGGATGTGTACCAGCGCCTGTCGCCGGTGCTGGTTCCGCGCGGTGCGAAGAAACAGCCGCGCGTGAATCCCAGTCTCGTGCGGGAGATGTGGCGCACGGCTTCGAGCCTCGAGCTGCTGCCGCTTCAGACGAGGACGGAACTCGGCGACCGTCTGGCCTCGCACGCGCGTTCGGGGCAGGTGTCGGACACCGATCTGTGGTGCCTGGCGCGGTTGGGCGCGCGCGAGCTTTTTTACGGTCCCGCGAACCAGGTGGTTCCGCCCGCTTCGGCGGCGCGTTGGGTGGAGGCGCTGCTGCCGGTTCCGAAAGCCGCCGATGCGCTCGTAACCATCGCGCGGCGTACGGGCGATCCCACCCGCGATCTCTCGCCGGTGCTGTTCGAGCAGGTGCGCCGCGCGGTAGCCGGGAAGCCCGATGCGGACCGGCTGCTCGCCGTACTCGAGGGCGAAGAGGATCTGGACTCCGGCGCGCTCGACCGCATGTTCGGTGAAGAGCTTCCCTCGGGCCTGGTGTTCGCCGAGTCCGGCGCCGGCGCAAGCGAATGAACGAAATCGAACTGCTGCGCCGCATCGCGCGCAAAGTGCCTGCGGCGGGTCGCGGCCTGCTGCTCGGCATCGGTGACGACTGCGCGGTTTTCCGCTCCCAGGGCGCAAAGGAAGACCTGCTGTTCACCACCGACATGATGCTGGAGAACGTGCATTTCCGCCGCGAAACGCATCCGGCGGAGAGCGTGGGTTGGAAGGCCCTCGCGCGCGGGTTGAGCGACATCGCGGCGATGGGCGGCGAGCCGCGGTTCTGCCTGCTTTCGCTCGCCGTGCCCGAGTGGGCGGATCAGCGCTGGATTGACGCGTTCTATCGCGGCTTTCTACGCCTGGCGCGGAAGACCGGGACAGCGCTGGCCGGAGGCGACCTCGGGCGCACGGAGCGCATGTCCTGCGACGTCGTGGTTTGCGGCGCGGCGCCGTGCGGAAAAGCTCTGCGGCGCGACGGGGCCCGCCCGGGTGACTCCATCTACGTTTCGGGTCCGCTGGGCGGCGCCGCGATGGGACTCGAAACGCGCACCGGCGCGGCGTGGAAAAAGCACTCGCGTCCTGATCCGCGGCTCGAATTCGGCCTGCGGCTGCGCGGGCTGGCGAGCGCGGCTATCGATCTGAGCGACGGACTCTCGCTCGACGTGCACAGGCTGTGCCTGGCCTCGGGCTGCGCGGCCGTGCTCGACGGCCCGATCCCAGCTTTTCCCGGTGCGACGGTCGAGCAGGCGCTTCACGGCGGCGAGGATTACGAGCTCCTCTTCACCGCGCGCAAGGCCGTTGCGGGCGCCACGCGCATCGGAAGTATCCGCAAGGGCCGCCCCGGCCGGGTTGAGTTCGAGGGGAAGCCGCTGAAGCCCCTAGGCTACGACCACTTCACGCGCGGACTATAATGTCCAGCGATGCACCGAACACTGTTGTGCGCGCTTGCGATCACTATGACCACATCTGCTGCTGTGCGAATCGAGAAAATCGACTATAAGGGCTGGCCGAACAGCTACCGTGTTTCCAACGGCGAGATTGAGCTTGTCGTGACCTCGGACATCGGGCCGCGAATCATGCGGTTCGCGTTCGTCGGAGGCCAGAATCTCTTCAAGGAGTATGCGGAACAGCTCGGCAAGAAGGGCGAGAAAGAGTACCAGCTTCGCGGCGGGCATCGCCTGTGGGTGGCGCCGGAGACGCTGGCCACAAGCTGGGCGCTGGACAACGTGCCGGTTCACATCGAGATTCGCGGCGACGTTCTCGAAGCCACTGAGCCTGTCGAGCCGGGTACCGGGCTGCAAAAGCAGATCGTGATTCGTATGGACGCCACAGGAACCGGTGTCGAGGTGATGCACCGCTTGAAGAACACCACCCCATGGGTGCTCGAGTTCGCGCCGTGGGCGATGAGCATGATGGCGCAGGGCGGGACTGCGATCACCGGATTCCCGCCGCGCGGCAAGCATCCGGAGGTGCTGGAGGCTACCAATCCGCTGGTCATGTGGGCGTACACGGACCTCTCGGACAAGCGCTGGCGCATCACGAAGAAATACCTCACGCTGCGGAACGATCCGCAGGTCGCTGAGCCTCAGAAGATCGGCACGTTCAATCCGAAGACATGGGCTGCGTACCTGCTCGGAACCGAGCTGTTCGTGAAGCAGACCTCGGCCGACCCGGCGCGCGTTTATCCGGATTTCGGCTGCTCCTTCGAGACGTTCACGAATGCCGAGATGCTAGAGATGGAGACACTCGGGCCTATGACAAAGGTCCAGCCGGAGAAAGCCGCGGAGCATGTGGAGCGCTGGAGCCTGCACAAGAACGTGCGCATCACCGAATGGACCGACGCCGAACTCGACAACGCCGTGGGCAAGCTGCTCCGGTAACAACTGCGAACTCCCGAGTCGCTCCAAGTTCTTGTAAGCTGGACGAAGAGGAGCTGATTATCGATGGGGAAACTGCTATTGTCTCTTTGCCTGGCTGCGGCCGGGGCCTTCGCCCAATACAAGATGGAGCCCGCGGGTGCGCCGCCCTCCGAACTCACGCCGGATATCCGCGCCGCATTACAGCAGGACGGCGCGAAGATCAGCGGGCCGAACGGTGTAGTCTGTGAGGTCTGGTTCCGCACTAGCGTGCCCGCAAAGGACAACTCGGAGCAGAACGTTTCGTTCTCGCAGATTGCGCACGGAACGCTGCTGGGCGTTGTCCGCTTCCCGAACAAGGGCGCTGACCGGCGCGGGCAGCCGCTCAAGCCGGGCACCTACACGATGCGCCTGAGTTTCTATCCGGTGGACGGCTCGCACCAGGGCGTCGCGCCGACCCGCGATTTCGTACTGCTGACGCCGGCAGCGGACGATACCGGCCTGAACGCCACTCCGTCGTACAAGGATCTCGTGGAGATGAGCCGCAAGGCATCCGGCGTTCGCCACCCCGCAGCCTTGAATGTCTGGAAACCGGACAGCAAGGAACCCGCCGCGCTGAAGCATGAAGGGGAGGATTGGGTCCTCTACAGCAGCGCCGGCGACACACCCATTGCATTGATCGTGGTTGGCGCGTTCGCGGGATAGGGCAAAGCGGGTGCGTGTTATCCTAACGGGTATCCCACTCGCATGCGTCAACTTCGATACGTCACCCCGCACGGCATCGCCATTACACGCACTCTGTCACGGGCGCCGTACCGGAAGGGACTGAAACATCTCCTCCGCGAGCTAGACACCTCGCGCGGGTTCTATCTCTCCTCCGGTTACGAGTATCCGGGCAGGTATTCGCGGTGGGATATCGCGTCCACAAGGCCGCTGCTGGAAATCGTGGCTTTCGGCCGTGACATGGAATTCCGGCCGCTGAACCGGCGCGGCGAACTGGTCAACCGCATGCTCGTGCCGGTGCTGGCCGGGCATCCGCACTGGGAAACTCTGGTAGAGGAGAACGGCGCGCTGAAAGGGCGCCTGCGCCCGCTACCGGAACTGTTTCCGGAGGAGGAGCGGAGCAAGCAACCTTCGGCCTTCTCCATTTTGCGAGCCATCACCGAAGAGTTTCGCGGCGCGAACGATACGCGGCTGGCCCTGGTGGGCGCGTTCGGATACGACCTGCTGTTCCAGTTCGACCCGATTCGACTGCGATTGCCCCGCACGGACACCAAGGATCTCCACCTGCTCCTTTGCGACGACATCTACTTCATGGACCGCAAGAAGGAGCAGATCGAGCGCTACGAGTACGATTTCGAGCGCGAAGGCATATCGACCGCCGGCCTTCCGCGCACGGGCGAACCCGTGCCGCGGCACGAAGCGCCGGAAACGGTGAGCGCGCCCGTCAGCGATCAGACGGATCAGGAGTACATGGCCAACGTCGGGACGGTGCGCGAAGGCATGCGCCGCGGCGACTACTACGAGGTCGTGTTGCGGCGCACGTTTCGCGCGCCCTTCGCCGGAAGCCCGTCCGAGCTGTTCCGCAGCATGCAACTGCACAGCCCGAGTCCATATGAGTTTTTCCTTCAGTTCGGGGACGAACAGCTTGTGGGCGCCTCGCCCGAAATGTTCGTGCGGATCGAAGGCGGCCGCGTCGAGACTTGCCCCATCTCCGGAACCGCGCGCCGCACCGGCGATCCGTTGCGCGATGCGGAGAACATCCGCGAACTGCTGAATTCCGGCAAGGAAGAATCCGAACTGACGATGTGTACCGACGTGGATCGCAACGATAAGTCCCGCGTTGCCGAGCCGGGTTCCGTCAAGGTGCTTGGGCGGCGGTTGATCGAATCCTACGCCGGGTTGTTCCACACGGTGGATCATGTGGATGCCACGCTCAAGCCGGGATTCGATGCGCTCGACGCCTTCCTGAGCCACATGTGGGCCGTGACTGTGATCGGAGCGCCGAAGCGAGCCGCGGCGCAGGCAATCGAAAATCTGGAGAAGGACGCCCGCGGCTGGTACGGCGGAGCGATCGGGATGCTCGGGCTCAACGGCGACATGAACACCGGCATCACCATCCGCACCATTCACCTGCGGGGCGGCACGGCTTCCTACGGCGTCGGCGCAACCATCCTGTACGATTCCGTACCGGAGCTGGAAGAGCAGGAAACGCGCTTGAAGGCGACCGGGTTCTTCCGCGCCCTGAAAGGCCGGCCGCAAGCCCCCGAGGCGCGGGTGGAAGCGCCGTCGCGCGAGGGTGAAGGCGTGCGGCTGCTGCTGGTGGATAACGACGATTGCTTCATCCACACGCTTGCGGATTACACTAGGCAGACCGGCGCCGAGGTGGTGACGTACCGCGCGGGTTTCCCGCTCGATCTGATCGAGCGCATCGCGCCCACCATCATCCTGGTGTCGCCCGGTCCCGGCCGGCCGGAGGATTTCGGCGTGCCGCAACTCGTGCGCCACGCGGCCCGGGTTGGCGTTCCGGTATTCGGCGTCTGCCTCGGCCTGCAAGGGATGGTGGAGGCTTTCGGCGGCGAACTGGGTGTGCTCGATTACCCGATGCACGGAAAGCCAAGCATCGTCATCAACCACGGCAGGGGCGT
Organism: Acidobacteriota bacterium; assembly: GCA_023436715.1. Taxonomy (GTDB): domain Bacteria; phylum Acidobacteriota; class Terriglobia; order Bryobacterales; family Bryobacteraceae; genus Fen-330. The sequence goes on along the minus strand of JAEZIJ010000187.1, from coordinate 49,702 downwards.
TTTCGAGGGCCTGCCGGAGCGCTTCAAAGTGGGGCGCTATCATTCTCTGTTCGCGAAAAAGGAAAAGCTTCCGGCCTGCCTCGAAGTGACGGCGGAATCCGAGGACGGCGTCATCATGGGAGTGCGCCACCGCGAGTTGCCGATGGAGGCGGTGCAGTTTCATCCCGAGTCGATGCTGACCCTGGAGGGCGATTGCGGGCTGAAGCTGATGCGGAACGTGGTGCGGATTTACGGGCGCGTGCGGCCATGCCTGGCGTCCTCATAGCGGGTGGCGGGCTGGCCGGGCTTGCGGCTGCGGCTGCGCTCGGCGGTGCGGGTTTCGAGGTCGATCTTTACGAAGGGCGCGGATTCCTCGGCGGGCGCGCCACATCGTACCCGGTTGCGCCTGACGATTCAGAGCTCATCGATAACTGCCAGCACGTGCTGCTGGCCTGTTTCACGAACCTGCTCGATCTCTACCGCCGGCTCGGGGTCGAGGATCGCGTCCGGTTCCACCGCGAGTATTACTTCGTTGAACCGGGCGGGCGCGTGTCCGTTCTCCGGCGCGGAGCGCTTCCGGCGCCGCTGCACCTTTCGTCCTCGTTTCTCGGACTGAAGTTCCTGGGCGCCGCGGACAAGCTCGCCGTCGCGCGCGGGCTGGCTGCCATCTTTCTCGAGCACACCCGCCGCAAGGACCTCGACCGCATCACCATGCTCGACTGGCTCAAAGAGAAGCGGCAAACGCCGCGCGCCATCGAGCGATTCTGGCGGCAGGTGCTGGTGAGCGCCGTAAACGAAGACCTGGAGCGCATGGCCGCGCGCCACGGTTTTCAGGTGTTCTGGTTGGGTTTCCTGTCGAGCGCCGGCGCATGTGAGATGGGACTCTCCACCGTCCCGCTCACCGGTCTGTACGGCACCGGGAAGCTTCCCAACGTTTCCGTTCACCTTCGCACGCCCGTGGAGCGCATCGACGCGCAGGGCGCGTTTGCCAAGGGTGAGTTACACACCGCCGATTACTATGTTTGTGCGCTGCCGTTCGAGCGGCTCTCCGCAGCCGTCCCCGCGCTGACGCCGGAGCCAGGCGCCTTCGGGCACTCTCCGATCACCGGAATCCACCTCTGGTTCGACCGCCCGGTCCTCGACCTGCCGCACGCAACGCTGCTAGACCGCACGATCCAGTGGGCGTTCAACAAATCCGAAGGCAGGTACGTGCAGATTGTGGTGAGCGCCTCGCGCAGTCTCCTGGAAACGCCGCGCGCGGAAGTAATCGCTCTCGCCGTCCGGGAACTGGGCGAATTCTTCCCCCGCGTGAAAGAGGCGCGGCTCGAAAAAGCGCACGTCATAAAGGAAGCGCGCGCCACGTTTTCAGCCACACCCGCGGTCGAGGCGCTGCGTCCCGCGGCGCGCACCGCAATTCCCAATCTTTTCCTCGCGGGCGATTGGACCCGCACGGGCTTGCCGGCGACCATGGAAGGAGCCGTTCGCAGCGGCTATCTGGCTGCCGAAGCAGTCGCCCAGGCCGCCGGGCGTCCAGAGAAGTTCGTGAGATAATCGTCCGTATGCGAAGTCTTGCACTATTAGCCGCTGTCTTTTGTGCATTGCTGCTGCCCGTGCGCGCCGAAACTCCCATGACCAGGCTTCGCGTCGAGGTCAAGAACCTCAACGACAAACCTGTCGAACGCGCCAGCGTCGTGGTACGGTTCGTGGAAGGCCGATCGATTGTGAAGTTCGGCAAGAACGTAATCACCAAGTGGGAGATGCGCACCAACCAGGAAGGCGTGGCCAAGGTCCCGACCATTCCTCAGGGAAAAATCCTCATCCAGGTGATTGCGAAGGGCTACCAGACGTTTGGGAAGACTTTCGAAGTCAGCGAGGAAGAGAAAACGATAGAGGTCAAGCTGAATCCGCCGCAGCCGCCCTACTCGGCGCACCAGTAGCGGTCAGCCCTCGATTTCCCACGTGTGCCGCGCCGGCGTCTGGGCGCGATAGCCCGGCATGTTGGCGGGCAGGGAAGCAAGCTGTGCGGCGGCCGCGGCGCGAGCCGCGAGCGTTGTCCTTCGGGCCCACTCGATCAGTTCCGCGGCTTCACTGAGCGCCGGGCCACTCGCCAGACCACGGCAATACTCGGCGATCAGCGCCTGAGCCTTCGAATACAGCCCTGCCGAGACCGCGCGCCGGAACTCATCCCTTAGTGCTCTGTTGGTGTCCACGGTTAACCCTTCGAATTCATCCGCATCGACTCGAACATCTGGGTGATGTAATTCGCCTGCTGCTCGAGAGACGCGATGAGCGCGTCCGCGGCCGCCATCTGCTCGGTGAGGCTTTGGCGCAGGTTGTCGATACGAAGTTCGTTCTCCGCGATGCGGTCTCCCTCGGCCGCGATCTCCATTGCAACGGAATTCGCCGCCGTAGTGATGAGTCCGTCCGTGGCGTTCTCGAGCCCGTCGAGAATCCCTGTGGCGGCTTTGAGGAATCCGCCGCTGGTCGAGCGCCCCAGAAACGAGAGCAACTGGTCGAACTTGCCGCTGGTCGCGCTGGCGAACGTGGCCGTGTCGAACGACATTCTGCCCTCCTGATCGAAGTTGACTCCAAGGTCGGTGAGCGAGGTGATCTCGCCCTCTCCGGCGGCGAATTGGCCTACCGACCGGAGCGATTCCGAAATCGCGGCAACCAGACCCTGTCCCGTAAGCGCGCCACCATTGATGCCGCGGTGCTTGTCGAGTTCGCTCACCGCCGCGTTGTAGGAGTTCACAAGCGATGTGATTGCGTTCGTAATCGCGGCTGTGGAGCGGCTGACTGTCACCGTAGCCTTGCCCTCGCCGGACAGGTTCGCCGTGATGCCCGGACCAACGGTGATGGTGCGCGAGTCGCTCGGCAGAGCATCGACGCCGTTGATTTTGTAAGTCGCCTTGGAGCCGTTTGGAGGATCCGTAGAGAACAGGTCCGCGGTTCCGTCATTCAACTGCATCGCGACCGCCCCCAGCTTTGTGCTCTGAAGCGCAAGCCGGTAATCCGGCGCGGAGCCGGACCCGATATTGACCACCGTGGCTTGTACGTCGAGCCCCGCGTCGTTGATGGCCGCGGCCAGGGAGTTCAGCGTATTCGACGCCGGCGTGATTGTGGTTCCGTTCAACGTGTAGGACGGATTGGGACTCGCGCTTATGCTTTCTTTGGCGGGGTCCGCGACCTTTACGAGCCCGTCCTTGCTCATCGCGGTGCTGTACGCGCCCAGACTCGTCACCTCAATGGTATAGGAGCCGTTGAAAGCTCCCGAGCCGACGGACGCGCTCAGCACTGAGCCGTTTGAAACGGAGGTCGAAAACGAATCGAGGCCGGCCGCGTTGTTCAGGCTCGAGATTGCGTTCTGCACGGCCGTGACTTTCGAATTCAGCGACTCGATCGCGCTCGACTGGTCCTGGAGCCTCTGCTTCATGCCCTTCAGTTGCGTCAGGGGCAGGGACGCAATGGCTACCGCCCGGTCGATGATTGCTGTGAAATCCGAGGAGTACCGGCTGGAACCGGAGAAGATCGTGTTATTGGCCATTGTCGCTCCCTTAACGAAACAGCCGCGGCCGGAAAGCGCGTGTCGCGCCTCCCGGCCACGGGGTTAAGTAGCTTTTACGCTACGAACAATCGGATTAGCCCCTGAGGAGGGCCAGCACAGCCTGGGGCGCCGAGTTGGCCTGGGCCATGGCTGCCAGCGATGCCTGCTGCATCACCTGCGCCTTGGTCAGGTTCGCCGCTTCGGCCGCGACGTCTGCATCGCGGATGCGCGATTCGGCGGCCGAGAAACTGCTGATCTGCGACTGGGCCAGGTTGATGGCATACTGCAACTTGTTCTGCCCGGTTCCGACTTTGCCCTGCACCATGCCCAGGTTGCTAACCGCGGACGTCAACGCCGCGATGGCCGCCAGGGCGTTTCCGGTGGTGGTTGCCGTGGAGTCCGGATTTGTAATGGTGGCCTTGTTCAAGCCGCTGGTGGCGAACAGACCGTTGCTCGCTTCTCCGCTGTACGAGGTCACGGTGAAGCTGCTGGAGCTTTGGATCGCAAGCCCGTTGCCGGTCGCGTAGGATTCCAGGGCGTAGATGCCGAGCGAAGCTGTGGCGGCGTTGATTGCGGCCACGGCGTGTGCCACCGTGTCGCCCGTCGTTTCGCTCAGGGTGACGGTCGCCGACCCGCTCGCGTTCTGGAAGGTCAGCGTTTCAGCCGAGGACGCGGCGGTAACCGCGCTCATCACGGCGCTGGCCATGCGGTACATGCCGGAGTTGTCCGCCACGGCATTGCTGCCCGCATTGATGCCGTCCGTGCCGGCCGCCGTGGGCGCGCCCACGCTCACCGAGAATGCGCGCGTTCCGCCGAAGGCCAGAGAGCCGTCCTTGTCCGCGACCGCTGAAATACCGTAGCTCGCCAGGCCCGAGTTGAGCTGGCTCAGCACGACCGCGCCCGCAACTCCGTCGGTGCCGCCGGTGACGGTGACCGCAACGCTCGTGGTCGCCGCCGCGTTTGAATCGTACAGCGCGAACGTGAACACCTGCTCCACGCCCGCCCCCGTCAGGAACTTGTTGGCGCTGTTGTTCAGATCGCGGCCCCCAACGGTCGTGCCGCCGCCGGAGATGCTGGTCGCGCCGATACCGAGCGAGGTCGAATCCACGCGGTTCGACGTCCCGCTCAGGTCAACCTGCACCTTCGCGTTCGCCGCCGTGCTGCCGCCGCCGATGTAGACCTCGATCAGCGAGTTGTTCGTCCCGCCGGACACCAGGCCGATGTTGGACGCCTGCCGGTTGATTTCCGACAGCAGCGCCTGGTACTCGTTGTTCAGCGTTGTGCGGTTGCCGGTGAAAGTCGTCGAGCCGGATTGCGTGGCCAGCGTCTTCAGCCGGTCCATGATCTTGGAGATATTGTTCAACCCGCCATCGACGATCTGAAGCGTGCTGATGCCGTCATTGGCGTTGCGAACGCCCTGCACCAGTTCGGCGATGTCGCTGCGGAACTTGTTGGCAACCGCCAGGCCGGCGGCGTCGTCGCCCGATGCGTTGATGCGGTAGCCGGACGTCAGGCGGTTGATGGTCCTCGCCTGGAATTCGTTGTTCACCCGAAGATTTTCCTGCGCAATCATCGAGGCGACATTGGTAACGATTGAGAACGACATGAGGTCACATCCTGTTTTTTAAGGTGCCCCGGCATCCTGCCGGGGTCGGCTTCTCAGCCTTCACAATGCGTATCGGAACGGCTGCCTCCGGCTTGAATATTTTTTTCCGGCCTGCCCACCAGTTTCTGGACGTAAGCGTCCGCAAGCCGCGCATCGTAGTGCCGAAGCGCCAGCGCGCACAGGTCGTAGGACCCGTAGACTTCGTGCAGAATCACCGCCAGTTTCAGTAGCTTAGCCGCTTCGAGCCGGTCGAAGGCCAGGAAGCTCTTCACGTAGACCGCCTCGGCCCACAGCATCTGGCTCAGCCCCCGGTTGAGATCGCCATTCACCACGATGGGCCGAAAGGCGCGGCTGGCGAATCCGGGAAACTTGTGGAACAGGAAACCGTGCGCGCGCAGCAGGGCGTCGATATCGCCGAATAGCGGCTGGTCCCGGTAGAGCGGGACGAATTCGACCTCGGCGTGTACCACCAGCACGTCTTCCAATACGTTCCGCGCGCCCCGCAGCACGTCGGCCTCCGCGCCCTGAACGTCCAGCTTCAGGTAGTCCGCTCCCCGCGCCTCTTCGATCGCGTCGAGCGCCACCGTCCGGACCTCAACCCGGTCCACTACGCGGCAAGGCTCCGCAAGATTGTTGAAATATGCGAGCAAGGGTGCGTTCGGCTCGTAGAGCGAGGACGTCCGGGAATCCGCACAGACGCGCAGCGTGCGGCGGTCTCCTTCGCCAATGGCGTAGGGCAGATACCTGCGCCCGGGCTCCCCGGAGGAGTTCAGCCGGTCGCACTCCGCCCGGTTCGGCTCGAATCCGAGCACGCTGGCACAGCCCGCCCGCACCAACGGAAGGTAGACCTCCGGGCACTCCGGGTCACACCGCGCGCCGACGTCAATCACCCGGATCTGGGGCGGCGGTGTCAGGAATTCAAGAATTCCGAACATCGCACCCTTTCGTCTTCGAGCCGCGGGCGAAGCCGCGGCAATGTGCCAGGTGGTTCGGCTGATCGGTCAGTTTCCAGGCCTCCACCGGATTGAACCCCGCCGCGCGGACCATGTGCGCGAGGCAATGCACCGTGGGAACCCACCAGTTCGTGTGGTTGCCTCCGTATTGGTCTTCAGGGTAGAATTCGGCGACCATCTGCCCGCCTGCATACCCCTGGCCAAGACCGCCGCGGTACGGGCTGAAATCGTCGAGAATGGCCGATTCCACGTAAATCTCGCCATCGCACACGGCGCTCAGCCGGTCGAGCGCAAGCAGCGGATGCCGCAGATGGTAGAGCGTGCCGAAACAGAAAACCACGTCGAAGCGGCCAACCAGATCCTCCGTAATTTCGTAAACGGACATCTCCCGCCGCCCGCAGCGGTCTTCGCCGTAGCCCAGCGCTTCGCGGCAGAAATCGAACGTCTCCCAGGCGCGCCGGTCGGACTCCTTCAACGAGCCGAGGTAGTCCGAGAAATCATCGACGGCCAGAACGCGCTTCGCCCCGCGGCGGAGCGCCTCGAATGTCCAGAAACCGTCCCAGGCGCCCACGTCGAGCACGGTCTTTCCCGTTAGGTCTGCGGGCACGCGGTAGGCCTCCCGGCTGATGGGAGCCCATCCGGGTGTCACTACGCCGCCCGGCAGTTCGATTCGGTGATACCAGTACGGAAATCGCGACACGCCTTCTTTCAAGGTGGCGGCGTCAGCTTCGCGAACAGAGCATTCCGGCACTCCGGTCTACCTCCGATTGGTTTTGATCGAGACACCAGTTCCGCCACATCCGGCGATATGCCTCTTCCAGGCGCGATGTGAACAGCGCCGCATCGGTCAGCGGCGATCGTCGAAGACGGTCCCGCAGCCCCGCGCGCAACTCGCCTAGCAGATCCGGGCGGCGCGCCTTCGCCGCGGCTAGCGCGACGTATTCTTCAAGCGACCCCGCCACCCAGTCCCCGAGCCCGGCATTCTCGAGCACGCTTACGCCCACGCGGGACGCGTGTGTCCTGCCGGCCATGGTCACTACCGGCACCCCCATCCACAACGCCTCGAACGTGGTCGTCGTGCCGTGGTACGGGAACGTGTCGAGCGCGATGTCGATGCGGTGATACGTATTGAGGTGCTCGTCCGGCGTGACGGGGCCGAGCAGTTCGACTCGCTCCGGGTCCGCCCCGTGCGCCTTGAAGCGCTCCCACACAAGCCGGCGGGTCGATTCATCAACGAGAGGAGCGGATTTGATAACCAGCCGCGAGCCGGGAACCGCCTCCAGCAGGGCCGACCATGCCGCTATGATTTGCGGCGTCACCTTGGCGAGGAAGTTGAAGCAGCCGAAGGTGATGCGGCCGTTCGAGCGCGACGGAAGATCCGAAACGACGGGAGCATCCGCGGGCGGTCCGTAGCAGAGAAACGCGCCGGGCAGACGCACGAGCCGCTCGGTGTGGAATCGGTCGGTCACGCCGGGCGGGTCGGCGAGCGCATCCGTGATCCGATAGTCGATTGCCGCAAGGCCCGTTGTCGCAGGGTAGCCGCACCAGGTCGCCTGCACGGGCGCGGGCTTGCGCGCGAAGACCAGCAGCCTGCTGCCGGCTGTGTGCCCGGCCAGGTCTACGAGGATGTCGATGCGGTCCTCGCGGATCAGGTCGGCCGCTTCCGAATCGCGCAGGCCGTGGATGTCCCGCCAGTGATCCGCCAGCGACTGGAAGCGGCGAGTGACCGCATCCGGGCGTGCGACATTCGAATAACAGTACACCTCAACCGCATCGCGGTTGTGTGCCGCAACGACCGGCTCGACGAAATAGGCGACCGAGTGGCCGCGGAAATCCGGCGAGACGTAGCCGACGCGCAGGCGGCGCTCGGGGGCCTCCGCGGCCAATGCGCGGTGCCGTTCGCCCCAGCGGCGGTGTTCCTCGAAGGCCATCTCAGGCGGGCACAGGTCCGCGTAGTGAAGATAGAAGAAGAAGTTCGAGAACGGGCCGGTGCTCTTGGGATCCAGCTCCAGCGCCTCGCGGGATTCGGCGAGCGCCTCTTCCAGACGGCCCTGGTCTTTCAGCGTGCCGGCCAGGTTCACGTGAGGCTCCGGCAGGTCGGGCCGGCAGCGGATCGCCTCGCGGAAACGGGACTGCGCTTCTTCGATCCGGCCCTGGCCTCGCAGCAAATCCCCGAGGTTGTTGTGAGCTTCGGCCGATTCGGGCCGCAGCGAAATCGCCCGCCGGGCCGCGGCGATCGCGTCCTCGTGCCGGTCGACGTCCTTCAGCGCGACGCTGAGGTTCAGCCAGGCCTCGAAGTAGCGAGGGCCGGCGGCGATCGCACGTTCGTAGCAGGCGCGGGCGCCTTCAAGCTCGTGTTGCGCGCGCAGCACGTTCCCCAGATTATTGTGCGTTTCCGGGGAATCGGGGTTGCTCCGCAAGGCCGCTTCGCAACACTCGCGCGCTTCTTCAGTCCGCTCCCGCTTGAGCAGAATCGCGCCCAGGTTGCAGTAAGCCTCCCCCAGGCCCGGCTTGAGGCGCAGCGCCTCGCGGCATGCCCGTTCGGCCTCGTCCAATTGCCCGAGATTGAGCAGAACCGCGCCGAGATTCGCATGGGCCTCGGCCGATTCAGCATTGATCGCCATTGCGCGCTGGCAGTAATCGGCAGCTTCCTGATAGCGGCCCTGCTGCTTCAGCGCGACGCTCACGTTGACGTTGGCTTCGAGGTGATCCGGCGCCCCGGCCAGCACGCCCTCGAATTCCCGGACCGCCTCCGCTATCTCCCCCGCCGCCAGCAAGGCGCAGCCAAGCCGGTGCCGCGCTTCAACTAAGCCGGGCTTGAGCCTGAGCGCTTCGCGGTACGCGCTGGCTGCCTCGGGAAACCGCCGCTCGCGTTCGAGCGCACGGCCGAGGTTGAAGTGCGCCTCCGCGTATGTCGGAGCCAGTCCGATGGCGGCGCCGAAGCAATCCTCGGCTTCCCTGTGCCGCTCCGCCGAATCGAGTACCAGGCCGAGGTTGTTGTGAAACGGCGCGACCGCCGGCGCGAGGCCGATCGCTTTGCGTATCTCCGCCGCCGCGCTCTCCGCGTCTCCGCGCTGCCAGAGGAGCATCCCCAAAAGGTGGTGAGCATCGGCGCCCGGCGGCTCGCAAGTGAGAATCTCACGGTAGATCGCCTCGGCCTGATCGAGGCGTCCGGCCTGATGGTGCTCGAAGGCTGCCGCAAGCCGCTCCATGTCAGGCACCCTGCTCCTCCCACATGCGCCCGTAGGCATTTTCGAGATCGAGTGTGAAAGCGGCGGCGTCTGTGACGGACGAACGCGCCACGCGGTCGCGCAGGCCCGCCCGCAAATCCGCGAGCCGCCCGGGATCACCCGCCAGGGCGACCGCGCGCTCGACGTAGCCGCCGCCGGAATCCGCTGCCAGGTCGCCTAGGCCGATCCGTTCGAGCAGGCTCACGCCGACTCGCGATACATGCGTCTCACCTGCCCTCACCACGACGGGAACGCCCATCCAGAGCGCCTCGCAAGTCGTCGTCGTGCCGTGATAGGGAAACGTGTCGAGCGCGATATCGATCCGGTTGTAGAGTTCCAGATGGTGCGAGTGGGAGGGCAGCGCGCCGGCAAGTTCTATCCGCGATTCGCCCAGTCCGTGCGCGGTGAACATGGCGAGCAGACGGCGGCGCGTATCCGCATCCCCCAGCGCCCGCGACTTCAGGATGAGTCTCGATCCGCGAACCCGCTCAAGGATTTCCGCCCACGCCGCCACCACCGCCGGGCGGATTTTCGGAAGCGCGTTGAACGAGCCGAAAGTGATGTAGCCGTTCCGCGCCGATGGCGGTTCGGCTACGGCTGGCGCACCGGACGGCGGCTGGTAGCAGGAAAACCCCTTCGGCAGCCGTACCAGCCTCTCCGAATGCAGGTGCTCGGTGGTGCCCGGCGGATCGCACCAGGCGTCCGTGATGCGGTAGTCGATGGCGTCCAGGCCTGTCGTGTTCGGATACCCCATCCAGGTGGCTGCAACCGACGCCGGGCGCCGCGCAAAAACCGGGAGGCGGTTCTGAGCCGTATGTCCGGCAAGATCGACCAGAATGTCGATCTGTTCCCGGCGCACAAGGTCTGCAACTTCGTCGTCCGAAAGCCCCCGGATGTCGTGCCAGCAGGAGCCCAGTGCCTGAAGACGTCTCGTCACCGCGTCCGGCTGGCTGTCTGAGAACAGGTGGATCTCGAAGGCGTTCGGGTCGTGCGCCCGAATCACAGGTTCGATGAACCAGGCGCAGGGGTGGTCGCGGAAATCGGGCGAAATATAGCCGACGCGGCGCAGCGCGCGTCCGCCGGTCGAGGGTCGCCCCGCCGCGCGCCCGTGTACGGCAGCCCACGCCCGGTGCTCCTCAAACACCGCGGCCGGTGTCCAGGCTGGGTCGTAGTTGAGGCAGAAGAGCAGGTTGGAATGGGCCGAGGCGAAATCGGGCCGCAGCGCAAGCGCTTTTCGAAGGGCCTCAATCGCCTCTTCGACGCGCCCCTGCTGGTAGAGGGCCGTGCCGAGATTGCTGTACGCGCGGAAAAACTTCGGATCGGCCGTGATCGCGTCGCTGCAGGCATTAATGGCCTGCTCGATGCGGCCCGCTTCGATCAGCGCGCCAGCCAGGTTGCTGAGCGCCTCGGCATATGCGGGCTTCAGGACCAGCGCCATGCGATAGCTCGCGATGGCATCCCCAGCGCGGCCCGCCCGGGCAAATGCGTGCCCCAGGGTGTTGTGCGCTTCGGCGTACCGTGGATGGATCCGTAGCGCCACCCGGCAGCATTCCTCGGCCTGCTCCAGCATGTTCCGGCCCAGATAGCACGTGCCCAGGTTGTGATACGCCTCCGCGTATTCCGGCCGCAGCGCGAGCGCTTCCCTGTATGCCGCTACGGCGTCTGCATGGCGCCCCTGCATCTGGAGTGCGATACCCAGGAAATTGAGCGTCTCCGCGTCCCCGGCCTTTCTCGACAGGTTGTCCCGGCACAGAATTTCGGCCTCCGCGAACCACTCCTGCCGGATCAGCAACAGCGCCAACGCGCGCCGGATGTCTATGAGCTCCGGCCGCAGCCGCAGCGCCGCCCGGAACGAGGACTCGGCCTCGGCGTTTTCGCCCTGAACGAACAGCAGCGCGCCGAGGTTTACATAGGCGTCTGCGTAATCCGGCCTGAGCCGCACAGCCTCCGCAAAGCACTGGCGCGCCGCCTGCGTCCTGCCGAGGGCGCGCAGCGTGACGCCCAGATTGTTGCGCGCCTCGGCCAGATCGGGCTTGTGCCAAATCGCGCGTTCGTAATGCTCCACGGCTTCCGCCAGCCGTCCCGTGCGCATCAGCGCGTTGCCCATATTCATCTCCGCTTCGGCGTAATCCGGTTCTATCCGCAGGGCCGATTCGTAGGATCGGATCGCCTCGTCCAGCCGTTCGAGGGACTCGAGCACGGTTCCGAGGCTGTTGTGCAACAGCGCGGCGTCGGGCCGGCGCTCGACCGCCTTCCGGATCAGATTGTAGGCGCCGCGGTGATCGCCGGCCTCCCTGGCCAGCGTGCCGAGCAAGTGCAACGCGTCGGGGTTTCCCGGGTCGCGCTCGAGCGCCTCCAGGTACATGCGCTCAGCCTGCTCGCGGTCCCCCGCCCGGTGGTGCTGAAGGCCGCGCTCGATGATCTTACCGGGCCGCGGCATGCCGCAAGTCCTCCGCTACCCGCTCCATCAGTTCCGCCCAGCCGCCCGGCTGCGCCTGGCGATAGAGCCGCATTCCCGGGTACCACGGCGTCTCATCGCGGCCCGGCGGATAGCGCCAGTCCGCCGCAAACGACAGCAGCGTCCAGGCCGGTTTTCCGAGCGCTCCGGCCAGATGAGCGATCATCGTGTCAACCGAGATCACCAGGTCGAGGTTCTCGATCACGGCGGCCGTGTCCGCCACATCGCGGAAGTCTCCGCCGAGGTGCGTCACCGCCGCGCTCCCCAGTTCGGCGGCGCGGGGACCGCACTGCAAGCTGAACAACCTCAAATTGGGCAGCCCCGCAAGGCGCTCGAAACAGGCTCCTGGCATCGACCGGTGGGGATCGTTTGCCTGCCGCGGGTTACCGGCCCAGCACAGCCCCACTCGAAACCGGCCGCCATCTCCCAGGCGCTCACGCCAGCGCGCGACCAATCCTGGATCGGGCGTCAGATACGGCGTCCTGGCCGGGATCGTCCCGGACGCGGTTCCCAGAACGCGCGGGAGGCTCTGCAAGGGCAGATGCACATCGAAATCGGGGAGCGGGTCGCCGAACGGAACCACCGAGTCCACACCCGGTGCCGAGGCGAGCAGTCCGGCGAGGCCCGGCTGGCACTCCAGAATCGCCGTCCCGCCGGCTGCCTTCACTTGTGGAGCGAAACGAACGAACTGGATGCTATCGCCCAGCCCCTGCTCGGCCCAGAGCAGGATTCTTCGCCCATCGAGCGGCGACCCGTCCCACACCGGCTGCCGGAACTGCGCGGGCGAGATGCCCCCGGCTTTCCAGCGCGACTCGTACTCTTTCCAGCCTTCTTCGAAACGTCCCTGCGCCAGGAGGTGCTGAGCCACGGCAAGGTGGAGTTGACCGGCAACGCGCTCGATGACTTCCGGCCAGTCACCCCGCCGGGTCTGCCGGAAGAGCCGCGCCGTGGGGTACCAGGGACTGTGGCCGGTATCGAGCAGCCACCGCCAGTCCGGAGCCAGTTCGAGCAGAATCCAGACCGGCTTTCCCAGAGCGCCCGCCAGGTGCCCGATGAAACTGTCGATCGTGATTACCAGGTCCAGGTTCAGGATCGCCGCGGCGGTATCTACCACATCGCCGGATTCCTGTTCGAGATCCGTGACCTCAAACCCGGCTGGAAGAGACTTGAGCTGCCCGGCCCCTTCTCCGCGCTGCAAGCCGTAGAACGCAACGTGTGGAATGCGGGCCAGGGCCGCCAGAGCAGCCAGCGGAAGCGAGCGCGCGCGGTCGCGCTGGTGATTCGGGTTTCCCGCCCAGGCGAGCCCGACGCGAAACCTGCCTGCGTCGTCCAGACGCGTGCGGGCGCGTTCGATGCGTTCCGCCGGAACCCGCAGATACGGCACACGCTCCGCCTCCGGACGTGTCCCGAGAATTCCCGGCAGGCTGAGTAGCGGGGCGTGGAAGTCGAACTCGGGCAGCGGCGAACCGGCGGGCACGATCCGGTCCACGCCTTCCATACCTTCGAGCAGGGGAATCAATCGCGGCTGGCACTCCAGCACAACCGTCGCGCGCGAAGCCGCCTTCACCAGCGGCGCGTAGCGGACGAACTGCAACGTATCGCCCAGACCCTGCTCGGCATGGAGCAGGATGGTGCGGCCCGGGGCGGGCGCGCCCTCCCACCGCGCGCGCGGAAAACGCCGGTTCCTGAAGTCACGGCCCTTCCACCGCCATTCGTACTCCCGCCACCCGCGCTCGAAATCGCCGCGTTGCAGCCACGCCATTGCGCGGTTGAGGTGCGCATCCGCCAGTCCGGGCGAGAGACGCACCGCCTCTTCGAAGCGCTCCAGCGCCTCGCTGAACCGCCCCAGCCGCTGCAATCCAAAGCCGAACTTGTTGTGCAGCTCCGCGCTGTGAGGTTTCAAATCCAGCGCACGCCGGTAACAGGCCAGCGCTTCCTCAACCTTCTCCTGCTTCGCGAACACGTCTCCCAGGTTCGAGTGCGCCTCAGGCACTTCCGGCTTCAGTTCTATTGCCCTTTGCGCGCACGCGGCCGCCTCCCCGGCGCGCTTCTGCTCCAGTCGCACCACCGCCAGGTTGGCGTGCGCCTCGGCAAGCGACGGGCTGAGTTCCAGTGCGCGCAAAGTCGCGGTTTCGGCTTCCGCGAAGCGTTCCAGTTTCACAAGAATGGCCGCCAGGTTCGAGTGCGCCTCGGCCAGGTTCGGGCGGATCTCCAGGGCGCGCCGGCAACAGGCCATCGCCTCTTCAGGCCGGTCCTGTTCCTTGAGCACGCCGCTGAGGTTTACCAAGGCTTCCGCGTAGTCCGGCTTCAGCCGCACTGCCTCGTAGAAGCACCCGATCGCTTCCACCTGCCGACCGGCCGCCGCCAGCGCGTTGCCCATGTTATTGTGCGCTTCCGGACTGCCCGGCTTCAGCCGAAGGGCCTCCCGGTAGTGCCCGGCCGCCTCATCCCAGAGCTTGAGGGACTGGCAGCAGTTTGCCAGGTTGATGTGCGCCTCGGCGTAGCCGGGGTTCAGTTCCAGGGCGCGCCGGAACGAGCGCACTGCCTCCCCGATGCGCTCTTCGGCCTGCAAAACCGTTCCCAGATTGTTGTGGAACGCCGGAATGGCCGGATTGCCCTGGATCGCCCGCTCGATCCATTCGATGGCGGAGGCCCGCTCGCCCGCCTGCGCAACTGCCATCCCGAGCAGATGCAGCGCGTCGACGTTGCCGGGATCGGACGCCAGGACTTCGCGGTAAATGGACTCGGCCTCGGCAAGCCGTCCCGCCTGGTGGTGTTCGAGCGCCCCCGTGAGCGCTTCGAGTACGCCGGTCATTTTAGGAGCGCCTCGCGCACCTGCGCGACGGCCGGCGCCCAATCGCCCGCGAGCGGCTGGCGGAAGAGTCGCATCGACGGATACCAGGGGCTGTCGTCGCGGCCCAGCATCCAAGGCCAGTCCGGCGTGAAGGGCAGCAGCGTCCAGACCGGCACGCCCAAGGCTCCGGCCAGGTGGGCCGTAACGCCGTCCGCCGCGATCACGAGATCGAGATCCGAAATGGCATCGGCCAGGTCCGCCAGGTCTTCTGTTTCAGCCAGGGTTACGAACCGGATCCCGGGCACCTCGAACAGCGGCTCGATCACTGTCACATCGCCCGGCCAGGAAATGCCGACGGTTCCCGTCCGGACTCTTCGCTTCGGCGTACGGAGGTATGGCGCCTGGGCGGGAATCGCGTCCGCGGTGGTGCCGAGAATGCGGGGCAGGCTGCCGAGGGGCGCCTGTAGCTCAAACGGCGGCAGCGGGCTACCCGCAACCACTACTTCCGAGACTTCCGGCATGCCGCGCATGAGCGGGGCCAGTTCAGGCTGGCATTCGAATACGACTCTGCCGCCGCGCTCGGCCACAATCGGCAGGTAGCGGGCGAACTGCACGGTCTGGGCCAGACCGGACTCGGCGTAAATGAGAATCGTCCGCCCGTCGAGCGGCGAGCCGTCCCACAGAGGCTCGGTGAACGCCCGCGCCGCCCAGCAGGGCGTTTTCCAGCGCCATTCGTATTCCAGCCAGCCGGCAGCCAGGTCGCCGGCCAGCAGCAGCGTAAACGCCCGGCCCATATGGGCTTCGGCGTTGTCCGGGTCGATCGCCAGCGCCTGTCCGAAACAGGTCAGCGCTTCCGAAAGCATGCCCTGGATGCGAAGCGTATTGCCGAGTTCGGCATACGAGCTCGAAAGCTCGGGGCGCAGCCGGGCCACTTCCAGGCGGTGCGCCAGGGCGTCCGGGAACCGGCCCAGCCGGTCGCAGGTGTTCGCGAGGTTTCCGTGAGCTTCCGGGTAGTTCGGGTCCAGGCGAAGGGCCTCTTCGTAGCATAGGGCGGCATCCGCCAGCCGGCCCGACTGGAAAAGCACGTTGCCCAGGTTGTTGTGGTAGAACGCCGGAGTGGGGTTCAGCGAAATGGCCCGGCTGAGGCAACTGAGCGCCAGTTCCGTGTGGCCCCGCTGGGAGGCCAGCACCCCGAGCATGTGCAGCGCGTCGGCGTTGTTCGGGTCGGCGGCGAGCACGTCCCGGTACACCGCCTCGGCTTCCGGCAGCCGGCCTGATTTGTGCCATTCGACGGCCTGCGTCAGTTGATCCGTTGTAGTCGGCATCGAGTCACTCCTCACGCCGCAACCTGGCGGCGAACCCCATCAGCTCGGCGGGAGCGAGCGGCCGAGCGGCCGCTATGTTCTCCTCGCGCGTAAGTTGGACCTCTTTGCGCACAATAAGCACCTCTTTAGGCGCCAAAATGCACAATTTGACGCGCGTAGGCCCGATCTCGGTGACGCGGACCTCGACGTCGTCTCCGATCAGCACAGACTCTCCGGCACGGCGGCGGATTACGAGCATTCCCCCTCCGGCTGTGCGAGCAGCGGGTATTGGTGGGAGTACGCGGACTCCTCCTGGATGGCCTGAAGCCCCCGGCGCGTTTTCAGGTTGATCACCAGCGGCGCGAGCAGGTTCGCCGTGGGTAGCCTGCCTTCGGCCACGGAGACGATGGCGAGGCAGAGCACGTCGGCGCCGATCGAAGGCTGGCCATCGCCGGCCAGGCCCAGCGCCTGGAGATCCTCGGCGGAAATCGCCAGCCGGTAGTCCCGGTTCACCGCAAGCACCGGGAGCGTGATGAAGCACAGTTCCGGACGCGTAAGGCTTTGCAAAAACACGACGGGTTTGCTGGCCTTGTGCTCGATCGGGATGAAACGCCGCTCCTGTTCGAAACCGGGGAGGCCGGCGGGGAAGGTGAAGGTCGCATCATCTTCGTACCGGATGGACCCGAAATTTCTGGATGAGAACGTCCGCATACAGTAGCTCCGGGAATATATCGAGAGTTCTTGAGCGGATCTGTAGGGCGTGTTTCACGGGGCCACGATCGGTTGTAGTGTAAAAATATGAAGATCTTCCTGGATACTGCTAATCTCGAGGAGCTTCGGAAGGGGGTTGACTGGGGGGTAGTCGATGGAGTCACAACCAACCCGACGCTCATCGCAAAAGAAGGTAAGCCGTTCGCGGAGCAGATCCGGCGCATCAGCGAGATTGTCCACGGGGATATCAGCGCGGAGGTGGTAACAACCGAAGCCGGGGGCATGATCAAGGAGGGCCGTGAACTCGCCGCGATTCACCCGAACGTGGTTGTAAAATGCCCGCTGACCCGAGAAGGATTGAAGGCGACCGCGGCACTTACGGGGCAGGGAATCCGTGTGAACGTGACGCTCTGCTTTTCACCTGCGCAGGCGCTGCTGGCCGCGAAGGCCGGCGCCTACATCGTCAGCCCGTTCGTCGGCCGGCTCGATGATATCGGCCAGACGGGTATGGACCTGGTTCGCGACATCGTCGGGATCTACCGGAACTACGGGTACAAGACGCAAGTGCTCGCGGCCTCCGTCCGCTCGCCGCTGCACATTGTCGAAGCGGCGCGGGCGGGTGCGCATATTTCCACCTTGCCGTTCGGCGTTTTGGATAAGCTGTTCAATCATCCTCTGACCGACAAGGGGCTCGAGCAATTCCTGAAGGATTACAATAAAGCTTTCCAGGAAAGTCCGGTGGGAAGCTAGATGAAGCGAAGCAGGAAGCTGCTGGCGCTGGCGGCCGGGGTGGTGACCGGGGCAGCGGCGCTGGCGGCATGGGTGAAGCCAGGGGCGCGGCGCACTCCCGAAGCGCGGGAACAGAAACGGCGCGTGGCGGTGAGCCGTTCGAGCCGGATGGCCAGCGGTACGACCACCGACTTGAACGACGGCATCCTCTCCTACACATACTCGGTGAGCGGAGTGATCTACTCGGCGGCTCAGGATCTGTCCGCGGTTCTCGACCTGCTGCCGCCCGCGCCGGAAACGCTTATCGGGCGCCCCGTAAGCGTGAAGTACCTCGCGCACAACCCGGCCAATTCGATCGTGCTCTCGGAAGGTTGGTCGGGTCTGCTTTTCCGTCCTCAGTCCGAACGGGCCGACAGCGCCAACTGACGGCCACGAAAACCGCCGTCTCCGCACATTCCATAAGCCTCGGATCTTAAGTCACCTTTGCCTTTTCTGTTTGATTTTGCTACCTTAACGATTCGATTCAGCCTCGTCAGGCCGCGCAACGCGTTGCGGAAACGACGGCACCCCCTATGGCGGATAATACGAGCTGCGGGAACGACAGAGTGGACCGGGTACTGAATTCCGTCCTGGAGAGCGCCGATGAAGCCGAGAAAGTGGCGCTCGGTGTGGCCGAGCGGATCGGCTTCTCCGAGGAAGACCTCCACAAGATCGGGATGGCAGTGCGGGAGTCGGTCGTGAATGCGGTCGTACACGGCAACAGGTACAACGCCAGAAAAAAGGTCCACCTGGGGGTTTCCGGGAGCGGCGACTGCCTGACGGTGACTGTCGGTGACGAGGGCGAAGGGTTTGACATGAAGGCCATCCCCGATCCGCTGGCCGAAGACAATCTTTTACAGCAGTCCGGCCGGGGCATTTTCCTGATCCGGGCGTTCATGGATGAGTTTGAGGTTCACCGGCGGACCCCGGGCGGCACTGAAGTGAAGCTGGTCAAGCGTTTGGTGAGCAAGCAATAACCGAAAGAGTTGCAGGAGGGATAGATTTGTGAGCGCAAAACTTAGCCCCCGCCAGGTGGGCGATGTCACTGTCATCGACGTTTCCGGCCGGATTACGCTGGGCGAAGGATCCAGCAACCTCCGTGACGGCATCCGGGAACTGGTTGCGAAGGGAAGCAAGAAGATTCTGCTGAATCTCGCCGAAGTATCGTATATAGACAGCTCGGGAATTGGCGAGCTGGTCTCCGGCTTCACCTCGGTCGCGAACCAGGGCGGGCAGTTGAAGCTGCTCAACCTGACCAAGCGGGTTCACGATCTGTTGCAGATCACGAAGCTCTACACCGTCTTCGACGTTTTCGACGCCGAGGCGACGGCTGTCCGCAGTTTTGCGTGAGAAGCGGGCCGGCGTCGCCGGCCCCCTCATGTTAAAATTAGAACTCCCCAGAGGTTTCCGTGGATAGAATCACCCGTAAAGAGCTAAAGCGCGACAAGTTCGCACTCGAAGTCGAGCACACAGTCGAATACGTAGCCGAGCACCGGAAAGCCGTTATCCGGTACAGCGTGATCGGAGCGGCTGTGCTGATCGCCATACTCGCGTTCTTCGCGTATCGAAGGCAGCAGCACGGCGTACGGCAGGAGGCTCTGACCGCGGCGCTCGAAATCCAGCAGGCTGTGGTCGGCCCGGCGCCGAACGAGTTCATCCGCGCCTACCCCACCGAGCAGGCGAAAGACGAGGCTGCGAGCAAAGCATTTGCGGACATGGCCGCGAAGTACGCCGGCAGCGAGGAAGGGGTCATTGCCGAGTACTACCTGGGCACGAATGCCGCCGACCAGGGCAAGGTTGCCGAAGCTGAGAAGTGGCTGAAGGATGTGATTGATTCGGGCAACGCCAATTACGGGTCTCTGGCCAAGCTGACGCTGGCCGAAGTGTACAAGGCACAAGGGAAGCCCGGCGAAGGCGAGAGCCTTCTCCGCTCGCTGATGGCAAAGCCGACGGACTTCGTGTCCAAAGAGCAGGCGACGATCGCTCTCGCGGACCTGATCGCGACGAGCAATCCGGCCGAGGCCAGGAAGCTTCTCGCGCCGCTGCTGACCGAGAGATCTGCCATCAGTCGCGTGGCCGTACAGAAAACGGGCGGGCTGTCCTCCGCCCGCTAGGCCCGGTTGTGGCGACCGTTGAGGGCCTGTGCCGGCACGTCCGGTTCCCTGTCGCCGGCTCCTTGGGCCGGCGCTATCCCGAGCCGTGCCACGCATACCGCAACGAATTTAAGCGCGACCGCGACCGCATCGTACACGCAAGGGCGTTCCGTCGCCTGGAAGACAAGACCCAGGTGTTCACGGCGGGGCTCTCTGACCATTTCCGGAACCGGCTGACGCACACGATCGAGGTGGCGCAGATCGCGCGCACAGTAGCCGGCGTGCTCGGATTGGATGAAGACCTGACCGAGGCGCTCGCGCTGGCCCACGATATCGGCCATCCCCCATTTGCGCACGCAGGCGAGGATGAACTCCATCGCCAGATGAGCCGTTTCGGGGAGCGGTTCGACCATAACCTCCATGCGCTGCGCATAGTCGAGAGCTTCGAACAGAAATACGTGCGCTTCCCGGGCCTGAACCTGACGTTTGAGGTCCGGGAGGGAATCGCGAAGCACTCGCGGGATTTCGCCCCTGGGGAGTGCCCCGAACTGGACGAATACCTTCCCGGGCAGCGGCCGCCGCTCGAAGCGCAGTTGATCGACCTGGCGGACGAAATCGCATACAACACAGCCGACCTCGACGACGCTTTCTCGGCGCGGTTCTTCGAAATGGAGGACGTCGCGGAGAATATCCCGCAATACCGCGAGATTCAGACCGAGGTCGAGACGCAGTTCCCCGGCGCCCCGCTGCGCATCCGGTTCAATGAGAGCCTGAGGAGGCTGATCGACCTGCTGGTTTCGGGGCTGATCGATGGCACGCGGCAGGCAGTTCAGGGGGCCGGCGTGAAAGACATCGACGGCGTGCGCAGGCATCCCACGCGCCTGGCGCGCTTCACGCCCGCGGCGGAGGAGACGGATTCGGCACTGAAGCATTTCCTGCGGCGCCGGGTGTATCTCTCCGAAGCGCTGGCCGAGGAGCGGCGGCATTCGGCGGGCATGATCGCCGACTTGTTTCAGTTTTTCCTGGAGCGCCCCGACCGCCTGCCCGAGGGCTACCGTGAGGTGTCGAACGGCCAGCCGCCGCACCGGGCTGTCTGCGACTACATCGCCGGTATGACCGACGGATTTCTGCGCCGCACGCACGAGCAGACGTTCGGGAAGGCGTAGGGCCTCCGGGAATCGAAGACGTGCGCCTCTGCGCCGGAGGCGCAATTCCGCGCGGTTAGCGCTCAGTCCGGGTGGGTGACGTAGTTGGAGAGTTCGGCCGATTGCACGCCGTAGATTTTGAGGATGGCGCGGCAGATCTGTTCGGCGAGCCGCTCGGGCCGTTCGTCCTCGTCGTGTTCGATCTGAACCTTGAGAAACAGGTCGCTTCGGGGCATATGCGATGATGGCAGTAGATTCCATTATGACCTGTAAGATTTGCGAGACGCGCCGCCCGCGCCGCATGTGCCCTGGAGTCGGGGGCGAGATCTGCTCGGTGTGTTGCGGTACGGAGCGCGAGAATACGGTGGCTTGCCCGCTGGATTGCGTTTACCTCCAGGAGGCCCGCCTGCGCGAGAAGGTGCCGGAGCTCGATCCGCAATCCATCCCCAACAGCGATATCCGCATTACGGACGAGTTCCTTCGCGACCACGGAGCGCTGCTCGGCGAGATGATGCGGGAGCTTGCCGAAGTGGCCCTGGGCATCCCCGGGGTTGTGGATTACGATGTGCGCGAGGCGCTCGATTCCCTCGTGCGGACGTACCGGACGCTTGAAAGCGGCCTCTATTACGACAGCAAGCCGTCGAATCTGATGGCCGCGGGCGTTCACGAGCGGGTGCAGCAGGGAGTGGACGCCTTCCGCAGGGCGGCTGCCGAGCGGTTCGGCATCACCACCGTGCGCGACGTGGAAATTCTGGGCGTCCTGGCATTTCTGCAACGCGTGGAACTGAGGCTCAACAACGGGCGGAAGCGCGGGCGAGCCTTTATCGATTTCCTGCGACAGCAGATCGGACCGGTTCAAGGCGTCCACACGGAGCCGCCGAGCGGATCTTCCCTTCTGGTACCGTGAACCGATGATGGGTAGACCGGGGAAGGAGAATCCTGACGGCGGCGTCCCAAAATACCGTATAATTTCACTTCTGGAGTGTCCAACGGACCCTGCAAGGGGATTTTAGGAATTGGAATCACCACCCACACCCCATTTGGAAGCGCTGTTGCAGCGCGACATCGACGTCATACGCGCCAAACTGCTTGCAATGGTTGCACTTGACGAGCGCGCGCTGACGAGGGCGTTTCAGGCATTCCTGACGCGAGACCGGCAGCTCGCCTACTCTGTGATCCTGCGGGACCAGGAAGTGGACGCTCTGGAAACCGAGCTGGACCGGCTGTGTGTGGAGTTTATTATCCGGCACCAGCCCGCGGCCGGGAATCTGCGGTTCGTGTACTCGGCGAGTAAAGTTGCGGGTCAACTGGAGCGGGTGGGCGACTATGCCGAGAGCATTGCCCGGCAGGTCGTGCTGGTGAGCCACCTGCCGCTCGAAATCCCCAAGGATCGTTTTCACGAAATCGCGAATCTCGCGATTCCGATGCTGCACAACGCGGTACACGCGTTTGTGGACAAGAACCCGGACCTCGCCCGCACGACAATGGCGAGCGAGCCGCGGGTGAATCAGGTGCGTGACGACTTGAGCGACGAGTTGCTCGAGTGGCGAGAGGAGGGCCGGCTGCCGCTGGAAGCGCTGTCGCCCCTGCTGACCGTAGCCCGGCGGTACGAGCGCGTTTCGGACCAGGCCACGAACATCTGCGAGGAAGCTCTGTACTTCGCGACCGGCGAGTATCTGAGGCACATGCCGCGGGAGGGATTCCGCGTGTTGTTCGTGGACGATGCGAACAGTTGCCTCAGCCGGATGGCCGAGGTGATCGGCAACGCACTGGGGGCAAAGAAGTTCTGGTTCGGCAGCGCGGGGCTGGCAGCCGGCGCGGCCGATCCGAGGACCGTCTGGTTCCTCTCCGAGAAGGGTTTCGATATTTCGCACCAATCCTCGAGGTCTGCCAGCCAGGCATTGCAGTCGGAAGCATGTCAAATCATGGTGGCGCTCTCCAAGGAGGCCGAAAAGGCCTTTCCCCAGAGGCCGACGAAAGTTCTCGGCTTACAGTGGGCGGTGCCCGACCCATCCAAGGCGCGTGGCACGCCTGAGGAGATTCGGGCCGAGTACGAAAATGCGTACCAGTCGCTAAGCCATCACATCCGCGATCTGGTGCATGCCATCATCGGGGACGGCCAGTCGTCCGCCGACCAGAGACCTGGCTAGGGAATCTGAATTCCAAAATGCTGAAATCCATTCTCACCGCACTTGTTGTGCTTGGGCTGCTCGTGACAGGTTGTTCTCGCACGAAGGACGCAGATAAGAAGGCAATCATCCAGAACACCGGTTCGGACACGATGGTGAACGTCGCGCAGGCGTGGGCCGAGGAGTATGCCCGCGTGAACCCGTCGGTGTCGGTCGAGGTTTCGGGCGGCGGATCCGGCACGGGCATAGCCGCGTTGATCAACGGGACCGTCGATATCGCGAACTGCAGCCGGGTGATCGAGGCGCAGGAAATGGAGCACGCAAAGAAGAATGGAAAGGCTCCGCGCGAGTTCCTGGTGGGGTACGATGCGCTGGTCGTTTTTGTCCACAAGGACAATCCGCTGAACGAGATTACGTTGGAGCAGTTGGCCGGGATTTACGGCGAAGGCGGCAAGATCGCGAAGTGGTCCCAACTCGGGGTTAAGGTCCCCGGCGGCATCGACGAGATCGTGCGCGTGAGCCGGCAATCGAACTCCGGAACATATGTCTATTTCCGGGACGCGGTTCTCGGTAAAGGGCGCGATTTCAAACTCGGCTCGCGCGACATGCACGGTTCCAAGGATTGCGTCGAACTGATCTCGAACACGCCGGCAGCCATGGGCTACAGCGGCATGGGCTATGCCACGCCCGGTGTGAAGGCGCTGCGTGTGGCCAAGAAAGCGGGCGAGAAAGCCATAGCGCCGACGGCCGAGACCACACTCGACCATTCGTACCCGATTGCGCGGCCCCTGCTGATGTATACGGCCGGCGAGCCGACTGGCGAGACGAAGAAGTACCTGGATTGGGTACTCTCCGAGGCCGGCCAGAAGACCGTATCACAGAGCGGGTACGTGCCGCTGCCCAAGGCGGCGCCGCAGCCCTGATCGCTGAAGCGTAGTGAGAACCGCATCTATGCAGAAGCGAAGCAGGCTGGCGGTGATGGCCGAATCTGCCATGGAAGTGCTGATCCGCCTCTGCGGCGTCAGCGCCATCCTGTTTGTCTTCGGGATTTTCTTTTTCGTGTTCAGGGAAGGCTCCGGGTTTCTCCTCAGCGGATTCAAGGCCCGCGAGTTCTTCGGCAGCATCGAGTGGTATCCAACCTCGAGTAGCAACGTCCGGTACGGCGTGCTGGCGCTGATTGCCGGTACCGCCAGCGTCACGCTGATGGCAATGGCGATCGCCGTGCCGTTCGGAATCGGCGCAGCGATTTTCGTCTCCGAGTTTTGCGGAAAGCGAGCGAAAGAGGCGCTGAAGGTCGTTATCGAACTGCTGGCGGCCATTCCATCGGTGGTCTGGGGTTTCATCGGGCTGACGGTGATGAACCCGCTCATCATGAAGCTGTTCAATGCGCCGATTGGCTTGAACGTCCTGAACGGCGGGCTGATTGTGGCCCTGATGAGCGCGCCGATTATCGTGTCCATCAGCGAGGACGCGCTGAAAGCGGTGCCCGATTCGTACCGTGAAGCGGCGCTCGCGCTCGGGGCGACGCGGTGGCAGTTGATCTACCGCGTGTTGCTGCCCGCGGCGAAGAATGGACTGCTGGCGGCCGGACTTCTTGGCGTGGGGCGCGCGGCCGGAGAGACCATGGCCGTTCTCATGGCCACAGGGCACTCCGTCAACATCCCCACCGGCGCGCTGGATTCGGTCAGAACACTGACGGCGACGATCGCCGCGGAGTTGGGGGAGGCGCCGGTGCATTCGCAGCACTACCAGGCGCTCTTCATCATTGGTATCCTGTTGTTCTCGATTACATTCGTCATCAACCTGACCGCCGACCTCGTCGTGCGAGGTATCCGACGCGGATGAGAATCCCAGGTGGCAGGCCATAAACCCGTGTTCCAGGCAAATCCACTAACCCGGCGCAAGCACCTCAGCGAGACTATCGCGAAGTCGCTATTCGGCCTCATGACTTTGCTGATGGTTGTGCCGCTGCTGCTGATAGTCGGCTACATTCTGTACCAGGCCCTGCCGATCCTTTCGTTTGATTTTATCTTTAGCAATCCATCGCACGGCATGCGGGGCGGCGGTATATGGTCTCCACTGCTGGGGACCTGCTACCTGGTGCTGATGTCGCTGGCGATCTCTACGCCGATCGGGGTGCTGGCGGCGGTTTTTCTCAACGAATACGCGACGGACAACTGGTTTACGCGCGTTGTGAACCTGGCTGTCGTCAACCTCGCGGGCGTGCCGAGTATCGTGCATGCGCTCTTCGGGCTCGGCGCTTTTGTGCTGTTTGCCGGACTGGGCAAATCGATCCTGGCGGCGTCGCTCACACTGGCCATCATGACGCTGCCGGTGATCATCGCGAGCACCAAACAGGCGCTGGCCGCCGTGCCCATGGCGTTCCGGGAAGCCTGCTGGAATGTGGGCGCTACCCGCTGGCAGACGATCCGCCACGTAGTGCTGCCGAACTCGATCAGCGGGATTCTAACGGGATTGATCCTGGAGGTTTCCCACGCCGCCGGCGAGACCGCGCCCATCATGTTCACCGGCGCCGTGTTCTACAAGGCTATCCGGGAAGGGGACCTTTTCGCCTACGGGCCCTTCGACCAGTGCATGGCGCTTTCCATGCACCTGTTCACCATCTCCACCCAGGTTCCAAACGTTCCGCACGCGCTGCCATACGGCACCGCCATCGTGCTGCTCGGAACCGTTTTGACGGTGAACGCCATCTCGATCATCGTACGGATCCGCCTCCGCGCGCGAAAAAAATGGTGAAGACGGACGCGATGATTGAAATCTCCGGCCTGACGGTTAGGTACGGACGGCGCGAGGTTCTGAAGGACGTGACCCTGGACGTGCGCCGCAACGAGGTGTTTGGAATCATCGGGCCGTCGCAATCGGGCAAAACGACACTCCTCAAGGTGATCAACCGCACGATCGACAGCATCCCGGGGGTGTCCGTTCAGGGCTCGGTCAAGGTTGATGGCGAGGAGGTCCGCGAGATAAAGGACGTCTACTCGCTGCGGCGGAAGATCGGGATGGTGGCGCCGCTGCCTGTGGGCCTGCCGCTTACGATTTTCGACAACGTGGCATTTGCGCCACGGATGGCGGGCCTGAGAGACCGCCGCCAGCTCGAGAAGCGCGTCGAGAACTGCCTGCGCCAGGCGGCGCTGTGGGACGAGGTGAAGGACCGCCTGCACACGCTCGGCACGAAACTCTCCGGAGGGCAGCAGCAGCGGCTGACGATCGCGCGGGCGCTTTCGCACGATCCGGAGATCCTCTGTCTCGACGAGTTCTCAATCGCGATCGACCCCGTTACGACGATGCGGATCGAGGACGTGCTGAAGGAACTCAGGTCGCAGATGACGATCATTCTGGTGACCAACCTCGTCCAGCAGGCGCGGCGTCTTGCCGACCGGACCGCGTTCCTGTTCAACGGCCAGGTTGAGGAGATCGACAAGACCGAGGTGATCTTCTCCGATAATGCGCGGAGCCGCAAGACCTACGACTACGTGAACGGAGTATTCGGATGAGCGCCGTCGAGCCTTACAGCATCGAGACGGACGAGCTGAACCTCTGGTACGGCGATTTTCAGGCTTTGAAGAGCGTCAGCGTACGGGTTCGCCGAGGCGAGATCACGGCGCTGATCGGGCCCTCGGGCTGCGGCAAAACTACGCTGCTGCGGTGCTTCAACCGCATCAACGAGCGGTACGGCTATGTCCGCACGACGGGCGAAATCAGGATACTGGGGCAGAACATCTACGCGCCGGACGTCTCGCTGATCGAGCTGCGGAAATCGGTCGGCATGGTCTTCCAGCGCCCGAATCCGTTGCCGATTTCCGTTTACGACAACATCGTGTTCGGGCTGCGCATCCATAGCTCGTTTCGCAGATGGAAACGCTCGGAGCTGGACGAGGCGGTGGAGAAAGCCTTGCGCGAGGTGTCACTGTGGGATGAGCTGAAGGACCGGCTCCACACCCGGGCCACTGCGCTTCAACTCGATCAGCAGCAGAAGCTCTGCATCGCGCGGCTGCTTCCGCTGAAGCCGGAAGTCATTTTGATGGACGAGCCGTGCTCGGCGCTTGACAGCGAAGCCACCCTCGGCATCGAAGAGCTGATGCTCACGCTTGCCGGGCGGTACACGATGCTGATCGTGACGCACAACATGGCTCAGGCGCGCCGCGTGAGCCAGGAGTGCGCGTTCATGCTGCTGGGCGAAGTGATCGAGCATGCCCGCACCGAGGATCTGTTCCTGACGCCGAGGGACGAGCGGACGGCGGACTATATAGAGGGCCGGTACGGGTAGAAAAAACCTCGGGGACACGCCTGCATTACAGGTGAAGAACGCCGTTCGTCAAAGTAGCCCGGAGTGTCCCCAGGTTTTTTCTTACTGCCGGGCCGGGTACGTCCTGGTGAACCGGTTCCGCGTGTTGACGACCGTGAACGTGCCATCGGCCTGAGCCGAGAGCTTGAGTCCTTTTCCTTCGCAATCCGGATCCAGGTTGGCGATGAAGACGTCGGGAGGATTGCGATCCTTCCCTCCGGCAAGAGAGTAGTGGAGTTGCCAGATTTCTTCCAGGCCCGGAGTGCTGCGGAGCCTGGGCCAGGTCTGGGGATCGCCGCCCTTGCGAGCGCCATTGGACATAATGGCCACCCTGGGGCGCAGGCCGCCGGAGAGCGCCGCCGAGCCGCCCTTTTCCTGCCCGTGAACGCTGACGTGGTAGACGTCCACGGTGCCGATAGGGTTGTTGGGGCACATCAGTTTGTAGTCGTAGTGCGATTCCAGGTCGCCCAGATCGATCATCCGGAACCGGCCGAAGGTGAAGAGCAGGCCGATGGACATGTTGTCTTCGAGGTCCTCGGGGATCTCGGGCGGTTGCGGGCCCACAGCGCACGCAGGGTTGGGGATGCCGCCACCCTCAAGCGGCTTGGTGACGAACTTCGTACCGGCGGCGACGACGTCCACCTGCACTCCCTTGATCGGGATGCGGTCGCCTGGGCGCAGGATCGCGTGCTCCATCGAGTCCCGGATTTCGGCGTAGGCCTTGTACCGCTTCTCCACGCCTTTTCCTGAGGTCTGGAGCGGGCCGTTGTCGAGAATGCGGCCGATGGGGAGCCTCGAGGCCAGAGCTTTGACATCGCCGGCGTGGTCTATGTCGAGGTGGGTGACGACGAGGTAGTCGATCCGCTTCACCTTGGCCGCCTTCGCAGTCGCGACGATGCGATCCACATCGCGCCCGTTGGCGCCCGGCCAGCCCACATCCACGAGCATGGACTCGCCGGAGGGCGAGACCACCAGCATGGCCTTGCCACCTTCCACATCGATCATGTATACGTCGAGCGGGCGCGGCGCGGCGGATGCGGCGGCAACGGCCAGGAGAGCGGCAAGGAGTAGTCTCATACCGCAATAGCCTATCAGGTTGTCTCGACCCTCAACCATTCCAGGTAGTTCTCCGCTCCCTCGACGATCGGCAGGGCGATGACTTCGGGCACTTCGTAGGAGTGCTGTTTTTCAATTTCCAGGCGCATCTGGTCGAACAGGTCGCGCCGGGATTTGATGAGAAGCAGGAACTCCCCGGTGTCCTCGATCGCGCCCTTCCAGCGGTACACGCTGCGCATGCCCGGAATTATGTTCACGCAGGCGGCCAGACGCTGCTCGACTAACGCGCGGGCCAATTTCTCGGCTTGCTCGGCCGATTCGCAAGTGCTAAGAACAACTATTTTGTCGGTCATCGCAAAACCCCTCGAAAAGCGCTTGGCAAAAAGGTCTAAACAGGATTATAAACAAATGTAGGGATGAAAAAAGCTGTTCTCCGATGGGGCGGCACTGCCGTCATTGCCGGAATTGGTGCGCTGTTCTTTGCACTCAGGGTTCCGAATAGCCTTGCCTCGTTGAGCCAGAAGCATCAGCAGATTCGCCAGCTCCAGAAAGATAACGCCGATCTCGCCAAGGAAGTAGCAGACAAGCAGGAGCGCATTCGCAAGCTCCACGGGAGCCGGTCCGAGCAGGAGCTTGAGATCCGCAAGCGGCTGAAGCTGCAGCGCGAAGGCGAGACCTCGATCATCCTCGAACAGAAGAAGTAAACCGCTCCCTTACCTTCGCGGCTCTGAATCAGAAACTACCGTTTGAGCCGGCCTACTGCCAGAAGAATTCCGTACAGCAGCGCCTGGGGGCGCGGCGGGCAGCCTGGGATGTACACGTCCACCGGAATCACCTGGTCAACCCCGCCGCACGTCGCGTAGTTGGCGCCGAAAATGCCGCCGCTGATCCCGCAGGCGCCCACGGCGACTACCACCTTGGGGTCAGGTGTCGCACTGTAGGTCTTGCGCAGCGCCAGTTCCATGTTCCTCGTGACGGGGCCGGTGACCAGCAGCATGTCGGCATGGCGGGGGGACGCGACGAAATGGATTCCGAAGCGCTCGATGTCGTAGATGGGATTGTTGAGCGCGATGATCTCGAGTTCGCACGCGTTGCAGGAGCCGGCATCCACCTCGCGGATGGCCAGCGATCGTCCCAGAACGCGCTGAATCTCCGCATTGAGCTTCCGGCCGGTTTCCGCAGGCTGTCCACCGCCGCGCAGCAGTTCTCCCTGCGTGCCATCCGGGTTGAGCGAGTACTCCGCTGTCAGAACCAGAGCCTTGCGGCTTGTGGCCGCGGCCTCGAACTTCTGGGTCATGCGTACGGCTCCGTTCGAGGAGGCGGCAGCACACTCGCCGCAGAACGTACACCGGCCGTAGTCGATGCTGACGAACCGCGACCGGCCGGTGTCCTCGACCACGATCGCGCCGGCGGGGCACGCCGCGGCGGCGGGGCGTGCATCGCGCCAGGCCGGGAAGTCGAATTCGGGCAGCCCGCGGAAATGGCCGGACACCCCGGCATCGGCAGCCGGATACGGCTTCGTAACGATGCCGGTGCGAAAGGACTTCTGGAGAATCTTGAACATAGGTCAGCGGTCCGTGCCCGAGTAGGACAGGTTGAAGCTCTTGTTGATGACGGGAAAGTCGGCGATGATGTTGCCTTGCACGGCTTCTACCAGCGCCGGCCAGTTGTTGAGCGAAGGGTCCTTGATCTTGCAGCGTTCCAGGCGCTGGTCCGGGCCCGTCCGCACCCAGTAGAGGATTTCGCCGCGCCAGCCCTCGACGGCGCTCAGCGCGCACCGTCCCGGCGGAACGGGCGGCATCGGAGCCCTGTGACGGCCGCCGGGCAGGTTTTCGGCCGCCTCCCGGATCATCGCGACGGACTCGAAGACCTCGTCGATGCGGACCTGCATGCGGCACAGGACGTCGCCTTCCCGGTAGACGGGCACCTTCCACGAGAGATAGCTGTAGGCGGCATAGGGGTGGTCCCGGCGCACATCGCGGTCGATGCCCGAGGCACGGCCGCCGACGCCGACGATGCCCAGCGCCGCGGCCTTTTCCGGGCTGAGAATGCCGGTGCGCTCGAGTCGGTCGCGCGTGGAATCGGAGGATTTGAGCAGCGCGACGAGGTCCCGGAATTCCCGCTCCACGGCGCCAAGCGTGCTTCGGAGCGCGTTGACCTGGGCGGTATCCCAATCCGTCCGGACGCCCCCAGGGCAGACCATTCCGCGCAGGAGCCTGGAGCCCGAGAGTTCCTCGTTGAGGGCGAGGACCATCTCGCGGATGCGGCCTGCATGTGAGTTCGCGATGACGAAGCCGACGTCCATAGCGATGGCGCCGATGTCCGCCAGGTGGTTGTAGATGCGCTCCAGTTCCAGCAGAATGGTCCGCATGACCTGGGCGCGGAAGGGCACTTTGACGGCCGCAGCCTTCTCGATCGTCTGGCAGAATGCTGCACCGTGGGAGAAGGCCGAGTCCCCTGAAACGCTCTCGGCCAGCATGACGGCGTTGTGCAGGGGAACGTGCTCGAAGATCTTCTCCGTCCCCTTGTGCTTGTAGAACATGCGCAGCTGGAGGTAGAGGATGGGTTCACCCGCGACGGCGAAGTTGAAGTGGCCCGGCTCGATGATGCCGGCGTGCACCGGCCCTACGGGAATCTGGAAGACGCCTTCGCCCAGCGTCGGGCGGTAGACGTGCTGTTCGCCCTCGAAGGCGGGCAGGACCGTATCGAGCGGGAAGTTCTTGCGCAGGGGGTGTACGTCGGGCCAGTTGTCGTGCAGGGCGACGCGGCGCGGGTTCGGGTGGCCGACGGCCTCGATTCCGAACCAGTCCTGGATTTCGCGCTCCTGCCAGTTCAGCGCGGGGAGGTCGGAAGCGAGGGAAGGGAAGTGCGGGTCATCGGCCGGGATGCGCGCCTTCAGGATGAGATAGCACGGGTCGGCCGGCCGTTCGAAGACGTAGTAGTTGTAGAATGCCCCTTCTTCCGCGACGCGGTCTTCGGCGAAGACGGTCGCGATGCGGGCGTCGTAGCGGCCCCGCAGGGCGCCGGCGATGGCAGGGATGGCCGCGAGGTCCGCGGAGGCGTAGAGTTGATCCGGTTGCGAATCAAGGGGCCGCAGGCGGAAATCCTGCTCTCGCGCGAGTTCATTCAGTACGTCTTGCATCCATCACTCTCCAGCCACGACCCTTGCAGCGCCTCGAATCAGTTCCAGCAGCGGCCCGGGCAGCCAGAAGGCGATCACTATCAGAACCGCAGCCATCGCGAGAATGGACAAATCCCGCCAGGGCCGGAACGGCGCGACGCTCGCCGTTTCCGCCGGGCCGAGTACCAGGTCGCCGACGTGCAGCAGCGCGCCCGCGAAGACTCCCGTGCCGAACAGAATGAATAGCACAGTAGCCACGTAGTGGCCTCCGCCGAACGCGGCCCGGACGATCAGGAATTCGCTCTGGAAGAGGCTGAAGGGAGGCATTCCGACAATCGCGAGCATGGCCATGAGGAAAACAGTGCCCGTGACCGGCATCGACCGTATCACGCCGCCCTTTACCTTGTCGAACAGGTCGGTTTTGAAGTGCTGGGATACGTTCCCGGCGCACAGGAACAACAGCGACTTCGCCACGGTGTGAAACGTCATGTGCAGCATCAGGCCGAGCGCGCCGAGTTTGCCGCCGACTCCGAGCGCGGTCACCATGATGCCCGCGTGATCGATGGTGTGGTACGCGAGCAGGCGGCGGAAGTTTTTCTGTACGAGCACGAACGGAACGGATATGCCCATGGACAGCATTCCGAAAATCAGCAGGAGATTGCCGGGGAAATCAGGGCCTAAGCAGCGGCTGGTGAGGATATAGAACCTGACGAGACCGTAGAGCGCGCAGTTCAGCATCGCCGAAGAGAGGATGGCCGCGGCGGGCACGGGCGCTTCGCTATAGGCATCCGGCTTCCAGGTGTGCATCGGGGCGAGACCGGCTTTCGTGCCGTAGCCGAGCAGAGTGAGCACGAACGCGAGGCGCATGGTGGTGCGGTCCAGTTGGGCGGCGCGCTCGACGAGCACGGACCAATTCAGGGCGGCCAGAGTGTCTGCGCCGGGCATGCGGTGGCCGGAGTAGTACGCGAGTACGGTTCCAAACAGCGCCATCGACAGGCCCACCCCGCCGATGATGGCGTATTTCCACGCCGCTTCGATCGAAGTGACCCGGCCATAGAACGTGACCAGGAAGACCGAGGCGAGGGTCGTGGCCTCAATCGCAACCCACATCACACCGAGGTTGTTGGCCACGGCCACGAGGAGCATGGCGCAGATGAACAGCGGCGTCTGTATGTAATACCTGACCAGTTTCCTTCTGCCCGCCGCCTCATCTTCGTCCAAGGCGCCGCTACGTTCGTCCTCGCGCAGGTAGCCGACCGCGTAGACGGAGCAGACCAGTGCCACCGATGCCGTTAGCACGCAGACCAGCGCGCTGAGATGATCCGCGTACAGAAACGCACCCCAAAGAGAGACGGGACCGCCGCTCAGCACCTGTCCGGCGACCACGAGCGTAAGGAGAAATGTGAGCGCGAAGCCGGCGAGATTGATCCTCTCCATCGCGCGGCGAGTGCGTGCGAACGCCGACACTACTCCGGTCGAGAGCGGGGCAAGAAGCAGTAGCAGAAGTGTCATTGTCAGCCTCTCAGCCTCCGCAGCTTGCTTACGTCCATTGATTCGAGCGTCTCCCTGATGCGGTACACGAGGATGCCGAGGACCAGCACGGCGACCAGCACGTCGAAGAACACACCCAACTCGACAATCAGGGGCATGCCGTACGTGAGACAAATCGCCGCGAGCGCCACGCCGTTCTCCAGCGTGAGGAGCGCCAGCACCTGGGTCAGCGCTTTGCGCCGGTTCAGCATCATGAAAAAGCCAATGAGGAATACCGAGATCGCGACGGCGAGAGTGTTGCGGCCGAGGCTGGCCTGGCCCGCTTCGGGGTGGTAAAAGGATTCGCCGACCATGTAAGCAACCAGAGTCAGCCCGCCGGAGATCACGATCGATAGGGGAGTGTTGATCAGCGGCTCGATTTCGTGGCGGATCTCGATGCGTTCCGCCAGCCGCTCAAGCGCCAGCGGGACGAGAATCGCTTTCACCCCAAGCGTCAGAATCGCGGCGAAATAGATGTGCGGCGCATGGTTGTACCAGGCGATCGCGCCGGCGATGCCCGCCAGCAGAAGCGATTGCGCGCCGAACATCCGGATATTCATGACCAGCGACCGTTGGGCAACCATCGCGATCTGGAGCACGAGGATGAACGCGGCCATCAGCGTTACCAGCTTGTCGCCGAACTCCGGGTTTTGCAGCAGGTCCATAGAATTCTCTAGAAAAGGAACTGGGAGACGAGCGCGAGTGCTCCCAGCGTGAAGGCCACGGCCATCAACTCGGGTACGCGGAACAGGCGCATCTTGGCGTTCGTGGTCTCCACCAGCACGATGCAGCAACTGAGCAACACCAGTTTGAGCGCGAGATAGCCAAGCCCGATCAGTACGCCACCGGCCGACCATCCCTGCTGAAGTCCGAACGGCCAGAAGACGTTGACCATCAGCGTCATCAGCAGGAGTTGCTTGATCGAGGCGCCCCATTCGATGAGCGCCAGGTACGGGCCGGAGTATTCGAGAATCATGGCCTCGTGGATCATCGTGAGTTCGAGGTGTGTTGCCGGGTTATCCACGGGGATGCGGCCGGTTTCGGCGATCAGCACCAGGAAGAGCGCGGCGAAAGCCAGCACCTGGGAAGGCGCCAGGAAGCGCCACTGCTGGCCGATGGCCGCGTGAACCATCTCCGTCAGGCTTGTGGACCCCGCGCCGAGCGCAACGGTGAACACGGCCAGCATGAGCGTCGGCTCGGCGAGCGCGGAAATCGTCACTTCGCGGCTGCTGCCCAGCCCGCCGAACGAGCTGCCCGTATCGAGCCCGCCGAGCGCCTGGAAGAAGCGGCCCAGGCCGAGCAGGTAAACCACGGCGAGCACTCCGCCGAACAGGGCCAGCGGCGCCTCGGCTGCAACCATCGGGACCATCAGGCCGGCCAGCACCGTTGCCACAAACACGATGTACGGCGTTGCGGAAAAGAGCCAGGAAGACGTTTCCGGAAGCACCATGCCCTTCCGGAGCAGCTTGTAGAGATCCCGGTATGGCTGAAGCAGGCCCGGGCCGCGGCGCGTTTGCAGGCGGGCCTTCAGCAGCTTGATGAACCCGCCGAGGAGAGGTGCAACAGCCAGCAGCAGCACCAGTTGCACCAGCGACTTGAAAATGGCTTCGATCATCCGCGCACTCCGAACAGCAACAGGGCAATCAGCGTCAGGAAGATGTAGGCGAGGTAGGCATGTATGCTGCCCGCTTGCACGGTACGCGCGCGGCTGGCGATGCGAAAGATCAGTTCCTTCAGAGGATCGTAGAAGTGCTTCTCGAAGGCGGGCTCGATTTCGCTCTCAAAGCGGATCGCGGTCGGATAGTAGGGAGAGACTTCGTACTCCGCTTGAATCTCGCGCCGCGGCCGGTAGAGCGCGGAGAAGATCATGCGGATGGGTTTCGAGAAGCCGGTGGCGGTGTACTCGTTGTCGGCGGTGAGGCCGGGCAGTCCGCAATCCCAGGTCGGGCCGGAGGTGCGCCGTGCTTTGCGTCCCCAGGCGAACCAGAAGAGCGCCGGAAGCCCGGAAAGCACAACGAGCATCGCCGCGATTCCGGCGGGAGACACGGCACCGCCGCGCAGCGCGCCTGCCGCGACTGCGAATCCATTGGCGCCCACTAGAGCCGAGCTGAAGCGGATTCCCATGGTCTGATTCGTGATGGGATCGAAGATCGGAAGGAACAGCGTGGCGCCGAGCCCGAGCGCAACACAGCCGGCCGCCAGGATGCCCATACCGATTTGCATCGAGACCGTTGCCTCGCGCGCTTCCGCGGCATTCTCGCTGCGCGGGAGGGCCAGAAACGAGATGCCGAAAGCCTTTACGAAGCATGCGGCGGCCAGCGCCGCGGTGAGGGCAAGCAGCGCGCCCGCAATCGGGAAGGCAACTCGCGTCAGGTCCTGTGTGCTTCCGAAGCCTGCGAGCAGGGCCTGGTAGGTGAGCCATTCGCTGACGAAACCGTTGACCGGCGGAAGTCCGGAAATCGCCACAGCGCCGATCAGGAAACAGAGCGCGGTGACCGGCATCCGCCGAATCAGCCCGCCCATCTCTTCCATGTTTCGCGTGCGCGCCGATTGCAGCACGGAGCCGGCGCCCAGGAACAGAAGGCACTTGAAAATGGCATGGTTCAGCGTGTGGTAGAGGCCGGCGATGAGCGCGGTCGCCGCCAGGTCGATGTGGCCGAGGCCGCGAAAGACGAGCGCCGCGCCGAAGCCAATCAGAATGATTCCGATGTTCTCAATGCTGGAATAGGCGAGCAGGCGCTTGAGGTCATGCTCCATCAGCGCGTAGAGGACGCCAAGCAGGGCAGAAAGGACTCCGGCGACCAGCACCAGCATGCCCGCCCACATCGGCGGCGTATCGAAGAAGTCGAAAAACACGAGCGCCATGCCGTAGATGCCGGTCTTGATCACGATTCCCGACATCAGCCCTGAGATATTGCTGGGCGCAACGGGGTGGGCCGCTGGAAGCCATACGTGGATTGGCATCACGCCGGCCTTCACGCCGAAACCGAGGAAGAAGAGGACGAACACGGCGGCCTGCTGGGAAGGCGGGAGCTTCGAAGCGGCTTGATGGAAGCTGGAAAAATCGAGACTGCCGCTCGCGCCCGCGAGGATGAGGAATGCAATCAGCAGCAGGCCTGTTCCCGCGTGCGACATGATGAGGAACACCGCCCCGGCGCGGCGGGTTTCGTGCTTTTCGTGCTCGAAGCTCACGAGGCAGTAGGCCGATAGAGCCATCACCTCCCAGGCCACCAGGAAAAAGAACGCGTTCGCCGCCGAGAAGACGAGCGTGAGGCTGAGCAGGAGAATGTTGTAGAAGAACCCCAGGGCGCCGACGTTTCTGCGCCCCTCCATGGAGCGCAGGTAGCCGAGGGAGTAGATGGAAACCGCTGCGGCGAGAATTCCGAGCGCCAGGTTGAAGTAGGCGGAAAGGGGATTGAGGCGGACTGTCCACGAGAACAGCGTGGCTCCCAGCGGCAAATTCCATGCCGTGCCCTGCCCGCCGATGGCCGCGGCAGAAGCCAGGATTTCGAGCAGAGCGCCGGCCAGCGCAAGCCCGCAGGTCGAGATCCGCGCACGGCGGGGCGCGCGAAAACCAGCCAAACCGGAGGCCGCGCCGGCCAGGTAAGCGGCCAAACCGGCGGTGAACAGCACGTTATCGAGCGGCATACAGTCTACTTTCAGGAGGCGGCTTCAGGTTCACCGGGGCCGCCGTTCCGCTTCAATTTCATCCAACATCTGAATCGCTTCGGAGAGGTGCGCCTGATAATACCGGCGCATCATATCAAGCACTTTTACAAGCAGCCGGTTGCGAAGGGAATAAAAAACCTGGTTGCCTTCCTTGCGGGCGGAGACGATTTGCCTCGTCCGCAGAATGGCGAGGTGCTGGGAGAGGTTGGCCTGTTCGATGCCCAGCCGCTCCTGGATAATGCCGGCGGAGACCTCGCCGCCGGTCAGTACCTCGACAATGGCGATGCGGGTAGGGTGGCCGAGCGCCTGAAAGATGCTTGCCTTGTAGTCCCGAACCGCATTCTGCACTCCATTAGAATATTCGATTTCGCGAATATTCGCATTGACTGCATTTGGGGGTATTGGAGTTTATACAGCACGAACCGTATCAGGGCACGGCTTCAGCCGTGCCGTAGGGAGCTACCATCGAGAAGCTGAGCGTACCGGGTAGGCGCAGCCTCGCCCCCGGGGCAGCGGCCGGCGCAGGGGCTGAAGCCCGTGGCTTGACAAGGGCTTGCGGCACGGCTGAAGCCGTGCCCTGATACAAGGCCCCCATTTTCATCCTTGCGGCTGAAGACAAGTTATCAGACAAGCCGCTCTAACGCCCTTCCGTACAACTCCTCGACTCCGGCCTCGGATCGCGCCTCGGCCGCTATGCGGAGCAGCGGCTCGGTGTTTGACGCGCGAAGGTGGATCCAGCCCTCGGGGAGCGACAGCTTGAGGCCGTCGGAGCGGTCGAGTTCCGCGTCGGGGAAGGCGTCTTCGAGCGCCTGCATGAGCATTCCCAGGCGGCCGTGCTCGTAGGCGAGCTTTCCGAATTTGCGGTGGTAACGCGGCAGCCTGGCGGCCAGCTCCGAGGCTTTCAGCCCCGAGGCGGCCATCATGTCCAGCATGAACGCCATGCCGGTGTAGCTGTCGCGGCAAAGGTGGACCGGGGGGAAGATGATGCCGCCGTTCGATCCCTCGCCTCCGATGGCCGCGCGCACGGATTGGATCCCCTCGACAACATTCGCTTCGCCTACCGGGGTGCGGAACACGCGGCGTCCATGGGCGGCGGCGATGTCGTCGATCACGGACGACGTCGTGAGGTTCACTACCACGTCGCCGGGCACGCGCGCGAGCGCGGCGTCCACTGCAAGCGCCAGGACGTCGTCGTTATCGAACACGCGTCCGGTCTCGTCCGCCACGGCCAGGCGGTCGCCATCGGGGTCCTGGGCGAAACCGATTTCGCACTCTTCGCGGCGCACGAGTTCGGCGAAGTCGCCGAGCGTATCCGGCCGCGGTTCGGCCACGCGTGGGAACGGCTTTGTAGGGTCCACTGACATCGCCCGCAGGTCGCAGCCAAGGGTTTCCTGGAGGAACCGGCAGCTTAGCAGCGAGCCTGCGCCGTTCACGCCGTCCAGTGCGACACGGAAGCGGCGCGCGCGGATGCGTTCGACATTCACGTGCTTCAGCACGCGCTCGATGTGCAACCGGGCCGGCGTTTCGTATTCGCGGAGGATACCGCGGATCTCTTCGTTGGTCGCCTGCCGGAACTCGCTCTGGTGATAAAGGTCCAGCAGTTCGCTGCGCTCGTAGTTGTTGAAAAACAGGCCTTGAGCGTTGAACAGCTTGAGCGCGTTGTACTCGGCTGGATTATGCGAAGCGGTGAGGGCGATGCCGCCGCGCGCGCGGGTGGAGCCCACGAAGATCTGAATCGTCGGCGTGGGCAGGATGCCGACGTCTACCACCTCGCAGCCTGCGGACAGCAGCCCGCAATGAACTGCATGTTGCAGCATCTCACCGCTGGCGCGCGTGTCGCGGCCTACGACGACACGGCTGGACTGCACATACGTACCGAACGCCTGTGCGAACGCGCAGGCCAGCGCCGGCGTGAGAAATTCGCCCACCACGCCGCGTATTCCCGAAACCCCTATTTTCAG
Source organism: Acidobacteriota bacterium (assembly GCA_023436715.1). Classification (GTDB taxonomy): domain Bacteria; phylum Acidobacteriota; class Terriglobia; order Bryobacterales; family Bryobacteraceae; genus Fen-330. The sequence continues at coordinate 11,345 of JAEZIJ010000187.1, read as the reverse complement.
CAGATGCTCGCGTGCCATGGTCTAGACGAAGCTCCTCACGTGTTCCATCACTCCCGAAAAGAGCGCGTCGGGCGGATCGCCGCGCTGCTCGCAGATGATCCGCACGATAGGCTCGGTCTGGCTTACGCGCACGTGCAGCCAGCGGTCCGGCCAGTCCACACGGATGCCGTCGAGCATGTTGATGCGGCCGCCCGCGTTGCGCGCGCGCAGTTCGGTCATCAGCGCAGGCACCCGCTGCGTAATAAGCGGCACCTCCCCTTTCAGCATGGAGTAGCGCGGATAGCTCGCGATGATTTCGGAAAGCTTCTGTCCGCGTTCCTGCATCATGGACAGGATCGCCATCATCGAGGCGATGCCGTCGTAGACGAAACGGAACTGCGGCATCATCACCGCGCCTGTGCCCTCGCCCGCGATCGCCACCTGCTCGGGGCGGTAGCTCGACAGCGCGTCGATAGCCGCCTGCCGCCCGACGGGCACACGGATCACCTTGCCACCGTGCCGCGCCGCCACGTCTTCGACGAGAGCGGTGGTCGAGAGATTCGTGATTACGAGCTTGCCCTCGCCGCGCGGCAGAAGGTGATCGGCCAGCATCGGGAGCACCTTCTCTTCGGAAACCGGGCAGCCGTCTTCGGTCGCGATCGCGATGCGGTCCGAATCGACGTCGAACAGGAAGCCGGCGCCGGCGCCTAGAGGCTTCATGAGGGGCGCGAGTTGCAGGGCCACGTTGCGCGCGTCCGTCGAGGGTTCGTGCGCGAAAGAAACGCCCTCGATCCGCTCGTTGATGAGCACAAAGTCGAAGCCGAAGCGCTGTTTCAGGCGCCGCAGGATGAGCGACGACGTCCCGTTGCAGCAATCGACAACCACGCGGAAGCGGCGCAGCGAATCGAAATCGTATACTGCCGCGAGTTCGTTCAGGTAAGGGTCGATCGCTCCGTCGTCGTGCCGCAGTTTGCCGATGCGGTCCCATTCCGCGTAGTCGAACTTGCGCAGGTGGTAGATGTCGAGCAACTCTCCGGCTTCGGCCGTGGAGAGATAAATTCCGCGCGGGCCGAAGAACTTGAGCGCATTCCACTCCGCCGCGTTGTGGCTGGCGCCGATGGAAATGCCTCCGGCGGCATCGAGCCTGCTGATGGCATGCTGAATCACGGGCGTCGAGACGATGCCGAGGGAGACCACGTCATGGCCGCAGGCCGCGAGAGCGGCGATGACGCCCTCGTGGATCATTGTGCCGCTCGCACGGGGGTCGCGGCCCACAACTACCGCTCCCTGGCCGAGGAAGGCGCCGAAGGCAGAGGCGAAATCGAGGACGTGCGCCGCCGTCATGCCCGCGCCGACAACTCCGCGAAGGCCAACGTGCGAGATCCTGAGCTGCTTTTGTGCTCTCATGCAAACATTTCCACTATAAGCCACGGGCACGCGCGGCCCGTGGCGTAAACATTAACAAGCATTAAGTGCGCGGTGAGGCTATAGTGAAAGTCAACCTTCGCGGTTGGCGTATACTCGGATAAAGGGCTGGTATGAAGACCTACTGGAAGTTCGCCGCGCTTGTTGTGGTAATCGTCGGCACGCTCATCTGGCTCGCTGCCGGCGGAATCAGCGAAACCAAAACCTACTATAAGACCGTCGCGGAGTTGGATCAAATGGGATCCAAGGCGGCGGGGCAGCGCTTGAGAGTGGCGGGCGACGTGGAGCCCGGCTCGATCGTTCGCAACGGCCGCCAGGTTAGTTTTGTTCTCGTCCAGGATAAACGCAGGCTGAAGGTGGTCTATAACGGCAACGACCCACTTCCGGATACGCTCCGCGATGGCGCGCAAGCGCTGGCGGACGGACACCTGGGAGCTGATAACGTTTTCGCCGCCAGCCAGATCCAGGCGAAGTGCGCCTCCAAGTACGAGGCTAAGCCGGGAGCCGGCAAGCCCCCGTCCAACATAAATAAGGCCGGCATCTAGGAAGCGGATTGTATGGAAAACCTGGGAGCCCTCGCAGTACTCCTCGCTTTTTGTTTCTCGGTTTTCGCCGTGGCAGGTTCGGTGATCGGCGGCTGGAAGCGCAGGCCGTACCTGGTTGTCGCCGGCGAGCGCGCGGTTTACTCCATCTTGCTGCTGACGACGGTCGCTTCCATGACGCTGGTTGCGGCTCTTTTGACGAGCGACTTCCGCTTCTCCTATGTCGCGGCGCACAGCAACGTGACCATGCCCGTGCTCTACAAGGTCGCGGCGTGGTGGGGCGGACAGGAGGGCTCACTGCTGTTCTGGAGCTGGCTGCTCTCCTGCTATTCGGCCGTGGTGGTTTACACGAACCGCCGGAAGCACCGCAGCATGATGCCGTACGTGACGGCGACGCTGATGGTGACGCAGTGCTTCTTCCTGATCCTGAACGCGTTCGTGGTGAGTCCGTTCCAGATGCTCGCCGTAGGGCGGGGCATCACATCGGTTCCGGACGGCCAGGGGTTGAACCCGCTGCTTCAGTATCCGGCGATGGCGATTCATCCGCCGATGCTTTACCTCGGCTACGTGGGATTTGCCGTGCCGTTCGCGTTCGCCATCGGGTCGCTTATCACGCGGCAGCCGGGCGACAACTGGATCCACACCACCCGCCGCTGGACGCTGGTCACATGGCTGTTTCAGACCGCCGGCATCATTCTCGGCGCCGCATGGGCTTACGCGGTGCTGGGCTGGGGCGGCTATTGGAACTGGGACCCCGTTGAAAACGCATCGTTCCTTCCCTGGGTGACTGCGACGGCTTTCCTGCACTCGGTGATGATGCAGGAGAAGAAGGGCATGATGAAGGTCTGGAATATGGTGCTGGTTTCCGCGACCTTCTTCCTGTGCATATTCGGAACTTTCCTGACGCGCTCGGGGATCGTCAGTTCGGTACACGCGTTCGCGCAGTCTTCCATAGGCCGTTGGTTCCTGGGCTTCCTGGCCATCACCGTCGCCGCGACGATCTACCTGATTCTCGACCGCCTGGATTACCTGAAGACGGAAGCGCGGCTGGAGAGCGTGATCTCGCGCGAGTCGAGCTTCATGTTCAACAATCTGATCCTGCTGGCGGCGGCGTTCGCGATCCTGTGGGGCACGTTGTTCCCGGTGATTTCGGAAGCGGTAACGGGCGAGAAGATCAGCGTCGGGCCGCCGTTCTTCAACCGGATCAACATACCGATCGGTCTTTTCCTGCTGTTCCTGACGGGCGTGGGTCCGCTGTTTGCGTGGCGCCGCACATCGCTCGAGGGCCTGCGCCGTAACTTTCAATGGCCTCTCGCGGGGGCGGTGGCATTGGCCGCGGCCCTGTTCGCCGCGGGCGTGCGGCACGGCTACGCGCTGATGTCCCTCGCGCTGTGTCTCTTCGTGGCGTGGACGATTTTCGTGGAGTTCTACAAGGGCGCGCGGGCGATTCGGGCCAAGACCGGGGCGGGCCTGCTGGGGTGCGCGGTCGAACTGACGCACCGGAACACGCGGCGGTACGGCGGTTACATCGTACACCTCGGAATCGTGCTAATGTTCGTGGGATTCACCGGTTCGGCTTTCAATATCGACACGACGCAGGAGGTGAAGATCGGCGACCACATCCGGCTCGGACATTACAATCTGCGGGTGGCGGACGTTCAGGAAGGCGACAACGTGAATTACGCCTGGCACACCGCGAATATTGAAATCACGAAAGACGGCAGCAGCCTTGGCTCACTGAAGCCCGAGAGGCGGCTTTACAAGGCGAGCAGACAGGGCACGTCCGAGGTCGCCATCCGTCGAAGGCTGAACGAAGACCTGTACCTGAACTTTGCCGGCATGAGCGACGATAACCAGCGCGCGATCGTCCAGGCGTTTGTGTTCCCGCTGGTTTCGTGGATTTGGGTCGGGTTCTGGGTCCTAGCGGCGGGAACGCTGATCTGCCTGGTGCCGAGCAAGGTCAAATTGCAGTATCCTCGGACGCAGGTTGTTGGAGTAACGCAGAAGCATGTTGCGACGGTTGAAAACTAGTCTGCTGGTGTTTGCGGCGGCCGCGCTGATGCTCGGCCAGGGCGGCAATCCGCTCGAAAACGCACGGGTTCGCGCATTGGGCGAGCAGCTCATGTGCCTGTGCGGGTGCGGAAGTTCCGTCACCTCGTGCAACATGCTGCACTGTCACTTTGCCGAACCGGCGCGTGAGAAGCTGCTGACGATGGTGAACGCCGGACTGTCGGACGCCGCCATCCTCGAGGCGTTCGTGAAGGAGCACGGCCCGCGCGTGCTGATGAAGCCGCCGGCCGAGGGCTTTAACCTGGTCGGGTGGGTGATGCCGTTTGTTGCCCTGGCCATCGGCCTTATCATTGTGTGGTGGTTCATTCAGCGCTTCCGCAAACCGCTCGCCGCGACCGGCCCCGCGCCGGATTCCGCTCTGCTGGCCCGCTATCAGGATCGCATTGATAAAGATCTGGAAAACTTGGATTGATGCTCATCGTTACCGCTGCCATCCTCGTCATCGGGGTGATTGTCTACACGCTCAGCGTCCGGGCTGCCGATCTACCCGAACCGGAACTTGAATCGCCAGTAAAGCACCTGGAAGAGCGCAAGGCCGCTATCTACGAGAACCTGCGCGATTTGCAGTTCGAGTACCGGCTCGGCAAACTCTCCGATGCTGATTACCAGGAGACCAAGAAGGGATTGCAGGCAGAGTTGGCCGTGGTGCTCGCGGAAATCGAAAGAGCGGCCCCGGCGGTAACGGCTGCTCGAGCCGCATTGCCGAAGGCAGAACCTCCGGCTCCGAACACGTGCCCTAACTGCGGGGCGAAGTTCCCCAAGCCGATGAAGTTCTGCGGCGAGTGCGGAAAGCCGATGCTGGTGGAGGCGAAATGAGATTCCTCGCGTTCTTCCTTTCCGCGGCCGTGGCGTTCGGCGCCGTCGAGGGCACGGTGACGAACCACACCACCGGCAAACCTCAATCCGGCACGATGGTGATGCTGTTCAAACTCGGGCAGACCACCGGCCCGGAGATGCTGGCCAGCACGAAATCGGACAACCAGGGTAAGTTCTCCTTCGCGCAGGACGTCGCGGGCGGGCCGCACCTGGTGGAAGCCCCGTACGGCGGCGTGACTTACAACGCGATGCTGCCGCCGGGCATGCCCACCAACAACGTACAGATCGACGTTTACGATTCATCGGCAAAGCCTGGTGCTGCGGAGATCGCGCAGCATATCGTGCTGCTCGAACCGTCCGGTTCGCAGCTCGCCGTGAGCGAAACGTTCTTTCTTAATAACTCCGGCAAAGTAACGTGGCATGACCCCGAGAACGGCACGCTGCGGTTTTTTGTGCCGGGATCGGGCAAGGACAGCCTCCGGATCATGGCGACCGCGCCGCAGGGCATGCCCGTGCAGCGCGCCGCGCAGCCGGCGAAACAGGCCGACGTATACAAGCTCAACTTTCCCATCAAGCCGGGCGAGACGCGCATCGACGTAACTTACGCCGTGCCGTTCACCGCTCCAGGTCCGTTCTCCGGCCGGACGCTGGCGGAAGGCGTTCCCACCAGGATTGTTGTGCCGAACGGAGTCACGCTCACCGGCGAAGGTCTAGCCGCGCTGGGCAACGAACCGAGCACGCAGGCGGCGATTTTCGAAACCAAGGCGCAGGCGTTCCAGGTGAACATCGAGGGCGCAGGCGCACTGCGCGCGGCTGCGAGTGAGGATGCCGGCGATGAGGGCGGCCCCTCGATGCAGGAGATTCTGCCCAGGATTTACGACCGCCTCGCCCTGATTCTGGCGCCGGCCCTGGTGGCCCTCGGGTTGGGATTCATTCTGCTATACCGGCGAGGCCAACAGCACGGATGAGCCCGGTCGAAGTTGCGGGAGTCTGGAAGTTTTACGGAGACTATCCGGCACTGCGGGATATCAGCTTTGGAGTCGAGCCGGGGGCGTGCATGGCGCTGCTGGGACGCAACGGGGCGGGGAAGACCACGCTGCTGCGCATCCTGGCGGGGCTTTCGCGGCCTGCGCGCGGCCGTGTGACGGTTTGCGGTACAGAGACCCGGGACCGCGCCACGCGGCACTCCATCGGCATCCTCGGCCACGGCATCTCGCTTTACGACGAGCTTTCCGCCTATGAGAATCTGAAGCTGTTTGCGAGCATGTACGGCCTGCCCGAACCGAAGCGGGCCGCGATGGACTGGCTGGAACGCACGGGCCTGGATCGCGTGCGCGACGGGTTGGTGCGTGAGTTTTCCCGCGGCATGAGGCAGCGCCTTGCGGTGGCGCGCGCGTTTCTGCACGAGCCGGCGGTGCTGCTGCTCGATGAGCCGTTCACCGCGCTCGACGACCGCGCGATCGCGCTGCTCCAGACGCTGCTGCGCGACGCACTCGCTGACGGCCGCACCATCGTGATATCGACGCACCAGTTGCGCGAGGCGCTCGAGCTGGCGACCCACGTCACGCTGCTCGTACGCGGCCGTCTCGCCCACACCGGTGAGCGGACACACGAAATGTTGGAGGATACCGGATGGCTATACCGGCACTACGGGGAACCGCAGTCGGGAAGCGCACGCAGCCCCCGCGGCTGAACTTCCTCCGGCAGACCCTGACCATCGCCTCCAAGGACCTGCGTTCCGAGCTGCGCACGAAGGAAGCGCTGAATGCCTCGTTCGCGTTCGCGCTGGTCATCCTGCTGCTGTTCAGCTTTGCTTTTGAGCCCACCGCCGAGCAGACCCGGCAGATGGCCGGTGGCCTGCTCTGGCTGGTGTTCGCGTTCGCGGGCGCGCTGATTCTGAACCGCAGCTTCGCGCGCGAACTCGCGAACGATTGCCTGGATGCGCTGGTCGCAGCGCCGATTTCCGGGGCCGCGCTGTTTCTCGGCAAGACGCTGGCCAACCTCGCGCTGCTGATAGCGGTGGAGTTGGTATGCCTGCCGGTGTTCGGTATCTTCTACAACGTCCGGTGGACGCAGCAGTTCTGGCCGCTGATGATGGTTGTGCTGCTGGGAACCTGGGGCCTCACGGTGATCGGGACCATGTTCAGCGCGCTGACCGTGAACCTCCGGTTGCGCGAACTTATGCTACCGATGCTGGTGTACCCCATCATGATTCCGGGGCTGCTGGCGGCGGTGCAATTGACGACGCCGCTGGTTATGGGCCAGCCGCTTACGCCGGACCTGATGCCGTGGATTCGTCTGCTGGTGGGTTTCGACGTGATCTTCACCGCGCTGGCGCTGGCGCTGGTGGAAACGGTGTTGGTGAAGTGAAGCGCACAGAGGAGCTGTGATGCGAACAAAACTGATGATCGTCCTCGTGGGGATTGCGGCGATTCTGCTCGCGCGCAATCTGTACGTGATTCTGCTCGAACTGCCGGACGAGGTCCAGCAGGGCGCGATTTACCGGATCATCTTCTTCCACGTGCCCGCCGCCTGGACGGCGTTCCTGTGCTTCTTCGCGGCCATGATCGCCAGCATTCTTTACCTGGTGAACAAGAACCTCCGGTACGACGCGTTCGCCGCCTCGGTGACCGAGGTGGGGCTGGCGTTCGGGGCCGCGAACCTGATCAGCGGAATGATCTGGGGGCGGATCATCTGGGGCATCTGGTGGACCTGGGATGCGCGGCTGACGTCGATGCTGGTCGGGTGGCTGATCTACGCGGGGTACCTGATGCTGCGCCGTGCGATCGAGGAGCCGACCGAGCGCGCCAAGATGGCCTCTGTACTGTCGATCTTCGCGTTCGCCGATGTGCCGATCATTTTCTTTTCCATCAGGTGGTGGCGCACGCAGCATCCGCAGCCGGTGGTGTGGGCGGGCGGCAAAATGGAGCAGTCCATGTACAGCACGCTCTTCCAGAACTGGATCCCGCTGCTTTTGCTGGCGGTGGTGTTCCTGATGATCCGGATGAACCAGGAGCGCGCTCAGCGCGAGATCGAGGCGATACGGAGGTACTCGCACGCGTTTTGACGGAGCGGGAAGGACGATATGGATACGAGAAATTTCACTTACATGTTTTACGGCCTGCTCTCCATATGGCTGGTGCTGTGCGCCTACGTGGTGTCACTCGCGACGCGCGAGCGCCGCATCCGGCGTGAACTGGAACGGCTGAAGCTGATGGTCGAGGAGCGGGAACAGTCGGCCGGCGCGCGGTAGGGGTTGCGATTAGCATCCGGTACCGCGTTGAGTCGAGGAGAATCCGATGGCAACGATCTCTCGGTACGAGTTCATGGGCAACTGGCTGTATTTCTGGTTTCTCTGTATCACGGTTGTGGGAATCCCACTTGCCGTACTGTACCTCCTCAATGGCACGATTCACGTCCAAGAGCAGGTCGAAGATGGAGAGCGGATCGTCAGTTCTCTGCGAGCTGCACGTTAGCCCGTAGTTTGCGTCTGACTTAAATGTTTTACGGCCTCCTCGCCGTATGGCTGGTATTGTGCGCCTACGTGGTATCACTCGCGACCCGTGAACGCCGCATCCGGCGGGAACTGGAACTGCTCAATCTGATGGTCGAGGAGCGGGAACACTCGGCGGGACGCAGTTGTGTAGTATTGGCTCCATGAAATATGCACTGGCCGCGCTCCTGTGCGCTGCGTCCGGCTTCTGCGACGACTTCTCGCAGGCAGCCAAATTATTCAGCTATGATCGGTCCGTTCCCCTTGATGTCAAATCCCACGAACTGTTGAAACGCTCGGAGTACAGCGTCTTTGAAATCACGTATGCAAATCCGAAAACTGGACGCACGCCAGGATACCTCGTCACTCCTTCCAAGCCAGGACGAAAACCGGCGATCGTCTGGATGCATTCAGGTGGGCCGATCTCTCGATTGGGTGACGCGACCCTGTTAGCCGAAGCTGGGGCCGTTTCGCTGTTGGCCCTCCCTCCAGGTCCAGGAAACCTGACCCCCAAAAATCCCGAGGGATGGCGGGATTATTACGTGCAGGCGGTAATCGGATTGCGCCGAGCGATCGACGTATTGTGTGCACGTGCTGACGTGGATTGTAGCCGAATCGGATTCGTCGGTCACAGCTACGGGGCGATGATGGGTGCGGTCGCCACCAGCATCGACAACCGATTCCGAGTGGCCGTGTACGAGGTCGGCTTGCTCGGCATGAGCATTCATATCGCCCACAGTCCCGACCCGTGGGCAGCGAGTGTCAGACAAGAGGCCGGAGAAGGGCTGAACCGTTTTCTTCAGGTGATTTCCGAAATTGATGCAACCCGATATATCGAAGATGCGCCGCCGATTCCGAAGTTATTCCAATCGGCTTACTTCGATCCCCCCGCGGTCCCGCACGAGGCGTCTGAAGCGTTCTTTAGAGCAGCAACAGGTCACAAAGAGATCCGCTGGTACGATACCGGTCATGATGTAGATTCGATCCGGGCGATAGCTGATCGGGCGAACTTTCTAGGAAAGGCGCTCGGCCTAAAGAATCTTAAGCGGGTTCTGCACCGGAATCTGAGCATGTAATCCTCCAGTGCCATCAGAGGCGTTCGGTCCAGTACTCGAATGCTTTGAGTTTTTGCGCCACGGCCACTAGTGAACCGTGGGCATGCTTTCGGCGTCAGATCGCGTCGTTTGTAGACAAGCAAGGGCTTCCTGCTATGATGGCTCCGGTAGAGCCGGGAGGCGCGTGTGTACTGCCCGAGATGCGGCGTCGAGTATCGCGTGGGTATTAGTGAGTGTTCGGATTGCCGGGTTGCGCTGGTGGACGAGAAACCAAGGGATCCGAGGAAACCCGACCTCGAGCTGGTGACGGTCCTGGAAAGCAACGATCCCCTGCTGATCGGTTTGGCTAAGGCCACGCTAACAGATGCAGGCATACCGTTCTACGTGCTGGGGGAGGAACTTGGCCTGCGGCTCGGGCCGGTCGGCTCGTTCATCCAGCCCTGGCGGCGGATACAGGTAGCGGCCGATCGCGAGCAGGAGACTCGGGAACCGCTTCAGCAGATGAGCGAGTTCTATGAGGCCGGCGGTACGGAAGACCAGCAGGACTGATCCGCGTACGCCGATGTATACTCAAGGACTGTTCAGGAAAGTACACGATGCAAAGACGTCAACTCCTCAAAATGGTTGGTTCGGGCGCGCTCGCCGGCGCGGTCTCGACGCGAGAATTGGCGGCGCAGGAAAAAGTCGCGCGCGCTACGCGTGGCATGCCCTCGCCAAAGATCAAAGACATCAGCGTGATTAACACGGCTCCGGCCGGCTCGCGCCTGACGGTTGTAAAGATCACCACCGATCAGGACGGATTGTACGGATACGGCTGCGGCACGTTCACGCAGCGCGCCGACCTTGTGGGCCCGGCCGTCGAACGGTATCTCAAGCCGTTTCTCGTCGGCAAACCCGCGGATCGCATCGACGACACATGGCAGGCCTGCTACAACAGTTCCTACTGGCGGAACGGCCCCGTTCTGAACAATGCGATCAGCGGCGTCGATCAGGCGCTCTGGGACATCAAGGGACGCCAGTCTGGACTCCCGGTGTACCAGTTGCTCGGCGGCAAGTGCCGTGAAGCGGCCGCCTGTTACGGCCACGCCTCGGGCGGCGAGATCCCGCAGGTCATCGATAGCATAAAGGCGTACATGGGCCGCGGATTTCGCCATGTGCGGGTGCAAATCGGTGTGGCTGGAATGGCGGGATACGGCAGCGGCAGAGGCACGGCCGAAATCAAGAAGCTGCATGACGCTCCGGTTTACGAGCCGGCGCCCTACATGCGGAAAACGTTGCAGTTGCTTGAGGAGTGCAGGAAACAGCTCGGGGATGAAATCGAGCTTCTGCACGACGTCCACGAACGGGTCTCGCCCAGGCAGGCCGTACAGTTTGCGAAGGACGTAGAGCGGTTCAAGCTCTTCTATCTGGAAGATGCGCTCTCGCCCGAGGACATCGAGCACTTCCGTCAGATCCGGAGCCAGTGCGCCACGCCCATAGCCATGGGCGAGTTGTTCAATAGCCCGCACGAGTGGACGCCGTTGATTTCCGAGCGGCTGATCGACTATATCCGCATTCATGTGAGCCAGGCCGGCGGATTGACTCCCTGCCGCAAGGTGGCGGCGTTGGGCGAATTTTTCGGGGTGAAGACCGCGTGGCACGGGCCGGGCGACGTGTCGCCCGTAGGCCATGCCGCTAACGTGGCGCTTGACCTGGCCTGCTACAACTTCGGAATTCAGGAGTACTCGCCCTTTAACGACCGGCTTCAGGAGGTATTCCACGGCTGCCCGGTCATGAAGGACGGTTACCTCTACGCGAACGAGGCTCCCGGGTGGGGCATCGAGGTGGACGAAGCGGCGGCAAAGAAGTATCCGTTCCGCGAAGGCAGCCTCAACGGCGGATGGGGCGAAATCCGGCGCCTCGACGGCACCATCATCAAACAATAGCTTGTGGGGCGGCGGGGCGCCCCCCGCGGCCCCCCCCCGC
>JAEZIJ010000152.1 GCA_023436715.1 Acidobacteriota bacterium | reverse complement strand
GTTGTGGGTTCATCAAGAATATATAATATGCTTCCCTTCCGCTTTCTTCCCAGTTCCTTGGCTATTTTCAGCCTTTGAGCCTCGCCCCCGCTCAAGGTTGGTATGGGTTGTCCCAGCTTCATGTATCCAAGCCCGGTTCTGTCCAACATTTTAAGCATTTCATTTATTATTTTGTCTTCCTTAAAAAAGGAAACTCCTTCGGCAATGCTCAGACTCTGCAACTGGTGTATGTTTAATCCTTTATACTGTACTTCAAGAACCTCATTATCAAATCTTTTACCGTTACATACTTCACACTCAAAATATATGGGTGAATTAAAGCCCATCTTTTTAACTCCCCGACCCTTGCATTCGGGGCAGGCTCCTTTAGAAGAATTAAAGGAAAAGTGGGACATGGTAAGCTCTTTATTAATCGCTTCAGGCTGTACTGAGTATATTTTACGGATTCTGTCCCACAGCCCCAGATAAGAGAGAGGAGTAGAAGTAACATACCTGCTCATGGGTATCTGTGCCACATCAGCAAATCCTGTGATATTTTCAATTCCCGACAGTGAAGTTTCGTTATCCAGAGATGCAATTTCTTCATCCTCCGGATTTTCTTCTTCGTCCTCACTTATATCAAAGGTATCACTGTCGATTTCATCTATTTCCTTAAAGTATCTATGGAGCAGGGGAACTAAAACCTTTGATGCCAGTGAGCTCTTTCCGCTTCCGGATACTCCCGCTATACCGCAAATCATCCCCAAAGGTATGTCCACATCAATATTTTTCAGGTTATTCTCGCAGGCATTCCGTATTTTAAGCTTAGGTGTTTCCCGGGTAACTTTTTTGTATTGAACAGAGGTCTTTGATGGAATACTCAGACTTCCTGACAGATATCTTCCTGTATAGGAATTTTCACATTTAAGGATGCCTTCGACCGGTCCGTTATATACAACCGTACCCCCGCAGCTCCCTGCAAGAGGACCGATATCAATGATATGTTCAGCCATCTCTATTGTATTTCTGTCATGCTCGACTATGATAAGTCCATTTCTTCCTGAACCCAAGGCTTTTATATTCTGTATCAGCTTTATCTTCTCTATCTCATGGAGCCCTGCGGTGGGCTCAGCAAAAATAAACAAGGCAGAATCCAGCCTGGAAGATATATGCCTCATTATATATAAACGCTGTATTTCACCGCCGCTTAAGGTTGGTATTGCTCTATACAAGCTTAGGTAGGATAGATTTACACACCTGAAGCCCTCTATCTGCCTTTGAATGGAATTAATCAGTCCGGCTTCAAAGCTGGTTGCCAAGTAACTTTCCTTTAACTTTGACAAAAAACTGTCTAGTTCCTCCAACGTCATTTTAGAGAGTTCACCCATGCTTTTACCGTTCAGAAGTACCGAAAGAGGTCCCTTGCCCAGTCTCATTCCGCTGCAGGCACTGCAAACCCTACGTTCATAGTATCGTTCCAGCATACCCGGTCCGGCAGAAGGACATTTATACATCAGATATTCTACTTGTGATGCAGCATGAGGTATTATCCCCGGAAAATCTCCCCATCCATACAAGACCGCCTTCCTGCACTCATCCTCTAACTGATTCAGGCTCATATCCTCAGTTATGTTAAACTTTTTCTCTATAATATGGAACTTTTCAAGGCAGGGCTTGAACATCCAGAACCAGTATGCCTTCTTTATAGGCCTGTCGGAATTGGAAGTTAGTTTTTCAAATGAAGGCTCCCAATTGTAGCCTCGGCCCCCGCATACCTCGCATTTTCCGTTTAAGGTATTGAAGGAGAAGTATCCCTTTGGAAAAGGCTCGGGAGAATTACCGCAATTTCTGCAGGAGTTGGAACCGGTCAGCTCTTCTCCACATTTGCTGCACTTTCTCTTTCCAGCAGCTGCATACAGCTGCCTAAGGTATTCAAATATATTTGTCCTGGTGCCGACAACCGAGCGGGACGATGTAGCTCTAGCAAGTTTTTGTTCTACGGCTACAACGGGACAAAGACCTTTTATACTATCTGCAACATCAGCATAATGATGCTGGCGTATACCGATTGCATCCAGATACAGATCTCTTGCTTTTTTGTACAGAACATCATATATCAGGCTTGATTTACCCGAACCGCTTACCCCGGTTACTACTGTAAATTTGTCACGGGGTATTTCCACATCGATATTCTTCAGATTATGTATTTTAGCATTCTGAATCTTTATAGTTCTCATATTACCTCTTTATATAAGAATTATCCTCGCTCATTATTTTGTCTTAAGCTTTTTTACAGCAGCATAGCATTTCACAGGGAGGGTATCCGGCTGGCTTTCCGGGCAGTGTGGTTCATTCAGCCACTGCTCCTGAAACCATTGATGCTCGGTGGAATAGGTGTATTTTGAATTGCCGAACATCCACTTCTCCAGCAGCGGCCAGATAGCGTCCGAGTCTTTTTTATCTGTGTCCACACCGGCATAAAGGCCGCCTTTGAACTTTTTAAGCTTAACTTTATCATCTTCAATTTTTATGTTCTCGTCTACCTGCATACCTACTTCAAACCAAAAGCCGGGAGCACCTGGGTAGGCAGCAGGAATACTGTTATAATTAATAAACCTTAACTTTT
>JAEZIJ010000102.1 GCA_023436715.1 Acidobacteriota bacterium | reverse complement strand
GAGCGCTCAACTCGCCCAGTTCCTCCTCGATCCGCGGGAACAGCGTCATTTGCAGGATGTGAGCGAATTGCGTCGCCTGCTCTCGCGCGGTAAGCTTCATGGGGGCTCCGGAGTTTTCGATTTGTTTCATCTTACTTCGGTCAGCCCCTCCCTTCCAAACAATTCTTATTTCTTGTGGTTTTGACGCCAGAGTTTTGCAAGTGCCTCTGGTGACTGCGAAATGGCCAGTGTCTCACTCTGAAAGGCGAGGAAATCTTGCCTGCTCGGCGGCGGACAGGATACTGCACACGGCCGATCGGACCGGAGCTTAAACGGAAGATGCTTGGTCTGTAGATCACACTACAGAGTAGTTTTCTGTTGACTTGCAGCGCGTGCTGGAATACGATCTGTACGTGATCCTACTGAGCATTTTATGACGCTCTCCCGGGTATGCTCGATCCAGACCGGCTTTACTGCGCGCGGGCGATTGGATCCCGTTGAGCACGGCAACGTGTTGGCGCTTCAGCTTCGGGATGTAGCGCCGAACAGGGCCATTGAGTTCAACAACTTAACCCGTATTCACCTCGACCCAGTACCGGAAAAGTACCTGGTGCGCGGTGGGGACGTCGTATTTCGCTCCCGAGGCGAGAGCACGACCGCGGCCGTGATCGATTCGTCTCTCCCGCTGCCGGCGCTGGCAGTGCTACCTCTCATGATTCTTCGGCCCAATCCGCAGGTGCTTTCCGGGGCCTATCTGGCCTGGGTCATCAACCAGGAACCGGCTCAGCGCCACTTTGAGGAGAGTGCGCAAGGAACCAGCCTTCGCATGGTCTCGCGCTCCAGCCTTGAAAGACTGAAGATTGCAGTCCCGAGCCTTGAGACGCAACAAAGAATCTTGCAGATCGATGCTCTTGCCGAGCGGGAGCGCGACCTCGCGCAGCAACTCACGCATAAGCGGCACGAACTGATTCGCCGCCTGCTGGTTGAGCAGGCCAGCAAGCGCACCGCAGCTACCAGAATGGAAAGGACGACGAAATGACCGATCAAGTCACGCAGAACCAGGTCAATCAAGCAGCATGGGCGGCATGCGACACATTCCGTGGGGCTGTGGACCCGGCTCAGTACAAGGACTACATCCTGGTGATGCTGTTCCTCAAGTACATCTCCGACCACTGGAACGACCACGTCGAGAACTATCGCCGTCAGTATAGAAACGACGATATCCGAATTCGCCGCCGCCTTAAGCGTGAGCGCTTCATCCTTCCCAAGGGCTGCAGCTTTTACGATCTCCACGCCCAGCGCAATGAGGCGAATATTGGGGAACTCATCAACATCGCACTCGAAAAGATCGAAGACAAGAACCGCGCCAAGCTCGAAGGGGTGTTTCGCAATGTCGACTTCAACTCCGAGTCGAATCTGGGGCGCGTGAAAGACCGGAACCGCCGCCTCAAGAACGTGCTTGAGGACTTCGCCAAGCCCGCGCTCGATCTTCGCCCCTCGCGCGTCAATGAGGACATCATCGGCGAGTGCTACATCTATCTGATCTCGCGCTTCGCCTCCGACGCCGGCAAGAAGGCCGGCGAGTTCTATACGCCCGCGGCTGTCTCGCGCCTGCTGGCCCGGCTAGCGGATCCGGCGCCCGGTAACACCATCTGCGACCCAGCCTGTGGGTCCGGCTCGTTGTTGATCCGCGCTGCCGAAGAAGTCGGTTCTGACAACTACGCGCTCTACGGGCAGGAGGTCAATGGCGCAACGTGGGCGCTCGCCCGAATGAACATGTTCCTACACTCCAAGGATGCTGCCCGCATCGAGTGGTGCGACACGCTCAACAGCCCGGCCCTGATCGAAGACGACCGCTTGATGAAGTTCGATGTCGTCGTCGCCAATCCGCCCTTCTCGCTCGATAAATGGGGCGCGGAAAACGCGGAAAAGGACAAGCACAAACGCTTCTGGCGCGGTATTCCGCCGAAATCCAAGGGCGACTACGCATTCATCTCGCACATGATCGAGATTGCGCGCCCGCGCAGTGGCCGCGTGGCTGTCATTGTTCCGCATGGTGTTCTCTTCCGCGGCGGCAGTGAAGGCAAGATCCGCCAGGCGCTCATTGAGGAGAACCTGCTCGACGCTGTGGTCGGTCTGCCCGCCAATCTCTTCACTACCACGGGCATCCCCGTCGCGATTCTGGTCTTCGACCGCTCTCGCGAGCAGGGCGGCGCAAACGAGGCCCGCAAAGACATCCTCTTCATCGACGCCAGCAAGGAGTTTACGCCGGGCAAGACGCAGAACCTCATGACCGATGAGCACATTCAAAAAGTCATCGATACATATCGCACGCGGGCCGAACTCGACAAATACTCGCACCTCGCCTCTCCAAAGGAGATCCAGGAGAACGAGTACAACCTCAACATTCCGCGTTATGTGGACACCTTCGAGCCGGAAGAAGAGATCGACGTCGCCGCGCTGCAGAAGGAGATCAACCGGCTGGAAGGCGAACTCGCCGAAGTGCGCGGCCGGATGGCTGGCTACCTCAAGGAGCTCGGCGTCCATGTCAAACGGTGAACTGATCCTCTACACCTCCGAGGACGGCGCGGCCAGGATTCAACTGCGCGCCGAAAGGGGGACGGTATGGCTCTCGCTGGCCCAGATCGCGGACCTGTTCGGAAGAGATAAGTCCGTGATTTCACGGCACATCAAGGCTATTTTCGAAGAAGGCGAGATGGCCTCGGAATCAGTTGTTGCACGTTATGCAACAACTGCCGCCGACGGCAAGACCTACCAGGTGGACTACTACAACCTCGAGATGATCCTCGCCATCGGCTACCGCGTCCGTTCACCGCGCGGTGTCGAGTTCCGCCGATGGGCTACGACCACGCTCAAAGAGTACCTGGTCAAGGGCTTCGTGCTCGATACCAAGCGTCTCAAAGATCCGGCGTGGGACTACTTCGATGAGCTGCTCGAACGTATTCGGGAGATTCGGGCCTCCGAGGCGCGGTTCTACCAGAAGGTGCGCGAGATCCTCTCGCTGAGCGAGGACTACGATCCAAAGTCCCAGGCGGCTCAGGTGTTCTACGCCATCATTCAGAACAAGATGCTGCACGCCGTTACCGGCCACACAGCGGCCGAGTTGATTGCTGCCCGCGCCAATGCCAGCCTGCCCAACATGGGGCTCACGGGATGGAAGGGTTCGCGCGTGCGCAAAGGCGACGTCGCTACAGCCAAGAATTATCTGGCGGAAAAAGAGATCAGCGATCTCAACCTGATCGTCACCATGTTCCTCGATACGGCGGATCTGCGCGCGCGGCGCCGGCAAACGATGAGGCTGGCGGATTGGGAGGTGATCCTCGATGGCTTCCTGCGCTCAAACGAGTTGCCCTTGTTGAAAAACGCCGGCACCGTCTCGGCCGCACAGGCTGAGAAGATCGCCTTTGAGCGCTATGAGGCCTTCGATGCAAAGCGCAAGGAGCAGCTTGCCGCCAGCGAGCAGAGCGACATTGCGGAGTTGGAGAAGATTGCTAAGTCTTCGAAAGGACTGCGAAAGAGGTCGAACGATGCGTAAGGGATACAGTCGACGCACTATCGCAGACATCTGCCATTTCATCAATGGCAATGGATTTAAACCAAGCGACTGGAAGGCGTCCGGACTACCGATTATCCGCATACAGAATTTGAATGGGGCGAAATCGTTCAACTATTATGATGGGCCCGCAAAAGCTGATTGGCTTGTAGAGAATGGCGATCTGCTTTATGCGTGGGCAGGCGTCAAAGGTGTTTCCTTCGGCCCGACCATATGGCCTGGCCCAAAGGGCGTGTTGAATCAGCACATCTACAAAGTTGTACCTCATGCCAATACTGATCGCTATTGGCTGTATCTAGCCTTGAAGCACGTAACAGGAAAGATCGAAACGCAGGCGCACGGATTCAAATCTTCTCTGGTTCATGTCCACAAAGAAGATATTACGGGGCAGGCAATCGAGGTGCCACCGTTTCAAGACCAGCGAAGGATTGCCAGGCTTGTGAGGACCTGGGATGAGGCAATCGAAGCAGCTAAAGGCGTCCTTGGGCGCCTTCTTGAACGTCGCGGCGCTCTGAGTCATAGCCTGCTTTCAAGATTCACTCGTAATAGCAAGGTAGTTAGGTTGAAAGACTTTCTGACGGAAAGCAGAGTTGCCGGATCTGATGGCCGCGCGGCCAAGAAGATCACTGTCAGGCTCTATGGGAAAGGCGCAGTTGAAAAAGGCGAGAGTCGCGCGGGAAGCAAGAATACACGTTACTACGTGCGAAAACAAGGCCAGTTGATTTACAGCAAGCTCGATTTTCTGAAGGGTGCTATCGCCATCATTCCAGATTCACTGGACGGGTTTGAAACAACTCTCGATCTACCCGCGTTTGACATCTCGCCAGCGGTCAATCCTCTCTGGCTGCTTGAGTGCCTAGTACGTCCATCTTTCTACACCAACCAGGAGCATCTCGCTCGTGGCCAGCGCAAAGCGCGCCGAGTCTCGCCGGAAGATCTTCTTGAGGTCAAAATCAGGTTGCCTGGGAGAGGCCAACAGGACGAAGTTGTACGGCGGCTCTCTACCGCCGATCACGAGATTGCTCTCACTCAAGAACTGCTCAATGCAATCGAACGCCAAAAGCGCGGCCTCATGCAGAAGCTGCTGACCGGCCAATGGCGGGTGAAGATGTAAGGAGATCGAATGTCCAAGAAGCATGCCCCTTTAGCGATTGCCTACGATTTCGATGGAACACTCGCTCCCGGCAATATGCAGGAGCACCAGTTCCTGCCAGACATCGGTATGACGCCCCCGGAGTTCTGGTCAGAGGTAAAGGCGCTCACCAAGGAGCATCAGGCCGACGAAGTTCTCATTTACATGAACCTGATGATCGAGAAAGCTCGTGCCAATCATGCTCCTGTACGCCGCGAAAACTTTGAAGCGCGCGGGAAGGACATTGCTCTCTTTGAAGGCGTTGCCGGCTGGTTCGAGCGCATCAATCAATACGGCAAGGAACGCGGCGTGCGCGTGGAGCACTACCTAATATCCTCCGGCAACGCGGAGATCCTGGCCGGCACCTCGATTGCGAAGCAGTTCACGCAGGTCTATGCGTCGAAGTTCTTCTTTGACGAGAACGGCGTGGCGCGGTGGCCTGCGCTCGCTGTGAACTACACGACGAAGACTCAATACCTGTTTCGCATCAATAAAGGCGCGCACGACCTGAGCGACAGCGCCAAAGTGAATGAGTACGTCGAGAAGAAAGAGCGTCCCGTCCCCTTCGAAAACATGATCTACATCGGGGATGGCGCGACAGACATCCCGTGCTTCCGATTGATCAAGGAGCAGGGTGGCCTATCCGTGGCGGTGTACGCGCCAAACAAGAAGGGCGCCCGCAACAAAGCCGAGAAGTATTTGGCCGACGGGCGGATCCACTGTGTGGTTCCGGCCACATATACCGATGGCAGCGAGATCGACAAGATCGTCAAGGCCTACATCGGAACCGTCGCCGCTCGCGGCGCTCTTACGGGGCTTCTGGGCGAGGACAGCAAATGATCTTCGACGCCGCCGAGAAGATTCAATCCCAGATTCCAGCGATGCAGATGCTGGTGGCGCTTGGCTACAAGCCACTGAGCCAGGCCGAGTTGTTGCGTCTGCGCGGCGGGCGTCTGCGCTCGATTGTGCTCGACGAGGTGCTGGCCGATCAGTTGCTGAAGATCAATCGCTACCCCTATCGAGACCGTGAGTACAGCTTCGATCTCGAAGATGCACACGAGGCCATGCGCCGGCTGAAGCCGACGCCGGATCGCATCAAGGGCCTGGTTGCCACCAATGAGGATGTCTACGACACCCTCCTCCTTGGCACGACGATCACCAAGACTATTGACGGCGACAGCAAGAGCTATTCCTTCCGCTATGTCGATTGGGAGAACCCGCGGGCCAATCAGTTCCACGTTGCGGCCGAGGTCTCGATCGAGCGAACCGGCTCGACGCAGACCAGGCGCTGCGACATTGTAGGCTTTGTCAATGGCATTCCCTTCCTGGTGATCGAGAACAAGCGTCCGACAGAAAAGCTGAAGAAGGCGACGAGCCAACTGATCGGCTACCAGAGCGACGACGACATCCCGCAGTTGTTTCACTTTGCCCAGGTCTTGCTCACCATGAATCGCCAGGAGGCCCGCTACGCGACGGTGGGCACGCCCGCGAAGTTCTGGCAGGGATGGCGCGACGCGGAGGATAGGGACGAAGAGATTTCCTCCTATGCCAATCGCCCATTGAGCGAGCAGGAGAAGGGAGCCGTCTTCAGCGGCGATTTTGCCTCGGCCCGGCCCTACTTTGACGCGATGGTCGCGGAGGGTGAACGCAGTGTGACCGTCCAGGACCGGACAATCTACGCACTTTCCCGCGCGGAGCGACTGCTGGATCTGGTGCGCCGCTTTACGGTCTTCGACGGCGGCGTGCGGAAGATCGCGAGGCATCAGCAGTACTTCGGCATCCTGAAAGCCATCGAGCGCCTGAAGCAGTATGACATGGAGGGCAGGCGTAAGGGCGGTGTCATCTGGCACACGCAAGGATCGGGCAAGTCGCTGACGATGGTGATGCTGGGCAAAGCGCTCGCCATGGAGCGCGATATCCCGAACCCTCGCATCGTCATCGTGACCGACCGCGACGATCTGGACAAACAGATCAAGGATACTTTTAAAGCCTGCGAGTTGGCGCCGGTGCGCGCCAGTAGCGGATCGCATCTGTTGCAGTCGATCGAGAACAAGACGCCGCTGATTACCACGATCGTGAACAAGTTCGATGCGGCGTCGCGCTCCTCAAAACACCCCGATACGGACACAAACGTCTTTGTGCTTGTGGACGAGAGCCATCGCACGCAGGCAGGCAAACACGGCGGTCACGGCTTGTTCGCCATGAAGATGCGCCGGCTGTTGCCCAAGGCCTGCTACCTGGGCTTCACCGGGACGCCTCTTTTGCGGGGCGAGAGGAAGACGCTGGTCAGCTTCGGCGGCCTGATTCACTCCTATAAGATCGACGAGGCGGTAGCGGACGAAGCCGTGGTGCCGTTGCTCTACGAGGGGCGGATGGTAGAGCAACAGATCATCGGTGGCGCCATTGACGTGTGGTTCGACAAGATCAGTAAAGGCCTCACCGGCCAGCAGAGGGCCGACCTGAAGCGGAAGTTCTCGCGCATGACGGCACTGGCGAAGACCATGCAGGCCATCCGCGCGAAGGCGTTTGATATCTCCGAACACTACAGGATGCATTGGCAGGGAACGCCCTTTAAAGCGCAACTGGTTGCACCTTCGAAGGCCGCGGCTGTGCGCTTCAAGGACGTACTCGACGAGATCGGCCATGTGACGAGCGAAATCATCATCTCTCCGCCGGACGACAACGAAGGCAATGAAGAGGTAGACAAGCAGTCGAAGGATCTGGTCCGGAGGTTCTGGGAGCGGATGATGAAGCGCTACAGGACGGAGGATGAGTACAACCGGCAGATCATCGATGCCTTCAAAGGCTCAGGCGACCCCGAGATTTTGATCGTCGTATCGAAACTGCTGACCGGGTTCGATGCTCCGCGCAACACAGTGCTCTATGTCTGCAGGCAACTGCGCGAGCATAATCTGCTCCAGGCAATCGCTCGCGTCAACCGCCTGTATGAAGAAGAAGGCAAAGAGAAACAGTTTGGCTTCATCCTGGACTACGAAGGGCTGCTTGGCGAACTGGATAGCGCGCTGACGGAGTACAGCGCCTTCCAAGGTTACGACGAAGACGATGTCGATGGGACCGTGCATGATGTTCGCGGCGAGATCCGCAAGCTGCGCGGACTGCACGATCAGTTGCTCGACTTTTTCAAGTCCATCAGGAACAAGAAGGACATGGAGCAGCATGAGCAGTTCCTTGCGGATGAACCGGCGCGGCAGGACTTCTATGCGCGTCTCCGCGCTTTCAGCCGTTGCCTGCATATCTCGCTCTCTTCGGACAAACTGCTCGATGTGTATACCGATGTCGAAGTAGACCTCATGAAGCGGGACTGGAAGCAATTCTCCGAATTGAAGCGCTCGGTGCAGCTTCGTTACCAGGAGACGGTAGACCTGAAAGAGTTTGAGCCGAAGATCCAGAAGCTGCTCGACGATCACGTAGTAGCCATGCCCGCGCAAGTGGTTGTCGAGCCGGTAAACATCAACGACCCGGATGCGCTCGAGGCGGTAGTGAAGGAGGCCGGCGTTTCGGTGGCATCAAAGGCGGATCGTATCGCCAGCGCGACGCGCAAGGTAATCCACGAAAAGATGGAGGCCGACCCGAGCTTCTATAAGCGGTTCTCGGAACTGCTTGAGGAGACCATTCGCGATTACCGAGAAAGGCGGATCTCGGAGAAGGAGTACTTGAAAAAGGTCATCGATGTTGCCGGGAAGGTTGCGCGGAAAGATCGTGGCCAGGATGTCCCCGAGAGCGTTAAAGGGGATGAGGACGGCCAAGCATTCTACGGGATTTTGAACGGCATGCTCGTCGATTCCTCCGGGACCCCTATCGACAAGGATGAGATCGCGCAAATCGCGTTGGCCATTATCGAGATCATCAAAGAGCACCACATCGTGGACGTCTGGCACAACGATGTTGCCCAGAACAATATGCGCAACGCGGTGGACGACTATTTCTTTGATGTATTGCGTGATCGAAGGCAGATTGACTTGCCCGTTGAGAAGCTGGATGACCTCGACGAGCAGATCATGAGTCTGGCGCGCGCGAGGTTCCCTGGATGAAGCCTGAGGAGTACAGCATCGATTATGGGAAGCATTCTATCGGCTACACCGTAGTAAGGAGGATACGGAAGACACTAGAGATCGCCGTCGAGCCCGACTCGACTGTGTCGGTTGCCGCGCCAATCTCCGCGAGCCCTGAGAGCATTGCCGCCAAAGTGCGCAAGCGCGCAACGTGGATTCTGGCACAGCAACGATACTTCGACCAGTTCAATCCGCGCACTCCCGCGAGAAGGTATGTCTCTGGCGAAACTCATCTGTATCTTGGGCGCCAGTACAGGCTCAGGGTGGTGAGATCTCAGTCCACTTCCGTAAAGCTGATGCGCGGGACCATCGAAATCCAAAGCCGCCACCCGGAAAGTAGCGAAGAGACCAAAGCCTTGCTGGACAAGTGGTATAAGGCAAAGGCGCGGACGAAGTTCCTGGAACGGATTGAAGCATGCCTGGATAGGTTCTCCCGGCCTGCGACTGTTACCCCAAGGGGTTTGGCGATCCGTGTCATGCCGAAGCGATGGGGATCGATGTCACGAGGAGGCCGTCTTTCGCTGAATCTGCGTCTGATTCAAGCTCCCGCCGAAGCAATCGACTATGTTATTACACACGAGCTCTGCCATCGGATTGAGCCGAGTCACAGCCCGAGGTATTTTAGAATCCTCAAGGGCGCACTGAGCGATTGGGAAACACGAAAGGAGCGGCTCGAACAAATTCTCGCGCAGAATGCAGCGAGGTGATCTGAATCGAGGCGTGGTAGGAGGCGGCTCGCCTGTGTCCCGGCGTAGCCATCGAGTGGCTGGCGGGCACCTCCTTACTCCGAATCCTTCCTAGCGAACCACGGATAGACCAGCGGGAGCAGGAACAGCGTCAGGCCGGTGGATGTAATCAGGCCGCCGATCACGACCGTTGCCAGGGGGCGCTGCACCTCCGCGCCGGCTGAGGTTGAGACGGCCATCGGCACGAAGCCCAGGCTCGCCACCAGCGCCGTCATCAGCACGGGGCGCAGGCGGGTCGAGGCTCCTTCGATCACGGCGTCGCGAATCCTGAGGCCCTGGGCGCGCAATCCGTTGATCGAGCTTACCAGCACGATGCCGTTCAGCACTGCCACGCCGAACAGCGCGATGAAGCCGACCGAAGCCGACAGGTTCAGATTCAGTCCGCGCGCCCACAGCGCCGCGATGCCGCCGACGAGGGCGAACGGCACGTTCAGCAAAATCAGTAGCGCCTGCGGCACCGAGTTGAAGGTCGAGAACAGCAGTCCAAAGATAATCAGCACCGACAGCGGCAGCACGACCGCCAGCCGTTTGGTGGCGCGCTGCTGGTTCTCGAACTGCCCGCCCCAGGTCACCGAATAACCCGCCGGCAGCGTGACCGCTTCGCCCATGCGCCGCTGCGCTTCGGCGACGAAGCTGCCGAGGTCGCGGCCGCGCACGTTGGCTTGCACCACGATGCGCCGCTCGCCGCTCTCCCTCGAAATCACCTCCGGCCCGCGCGCCACCTGAATGCGCGCGACCTGCCCGAGTTCGACCCGTTCGCCGGCCGGCGCCGACAGCACCAGTTCTCCGAGCGCGTGCGGGTCCTTACGATACGCCTCCGGCAGCCGCAGCACGATCGCGAACCGCCGCTGCCCCTCGATCATGTCCGACACATAGTGGCCGCCGACCGCCGCGTCCATCACGTCGCGCACGCCGGAGACGTTCAGCCCGTAGCGCGCCAGCGCCGCGCGGTCCACCTCGACGCGCAGTTCCGCCGTGCCCGAGATGGTCTCCATCTGCGTGTCCGCCGCGCCCGGCACCGCCGACAACACGCCGAGGGCGCGCTCGGCGAGTTGCTCCAGCACGCGCGGCTCGTCCCCGAAGATCTTCACGGCGACGTCGGCCTTGATACCCGAGATGACCTCGTCCATGCGCATGGCCATCGGCTGCGTGAAATTGTAGTCCACGCCCGGCACCTGTTCGAGCGCCTGCGCCATCTTCGCCACCAGCTCGTCCTTCGTCGCGGCCGTCCGCCACTCCTCGCGCGGCCGCAACAGCACGTACACGTCCGCCTCGTAAATGCCCATCGCCTCGGTCGCAAGGTCCGGCCGGCCGAGTTTTGAAACCACGCTGGTGACCTCGGGGAACTTGCGGACGACCTGCTCCACGCGATTGCTCAGCGCGACGGAATCCGTCAGCGCGATACCCGGCAACTTGCGGGTCTGAATCAGCAGCGAGCCTTCGTCCAGCTTGGGCATGAAGTCGCGGCCGATGTAGGCGGCCGAGCCGAGCGAAACCGCCAGCACCACGACGGACGTCGCCAGGGTCAGCGTGCGATGCCGCAACACCCACCCTAGCAGCGCCATGTAGCGCGCGTGCACAAACCGGTACCACGCCGGATCGCGATGCTCTTTCAGATTGCCCTTGAGCGCTACGGCAGTTGCCGCCGGGACCACGGTGAGCGCGAAGATCAGCGAGCCGATCAGCGCCGCGCAGACCGTGATCGCCATCGGCCGGAACATGCGCCCCTCGAGGTCCTCGAGGAAGAAGATCGGCAGGTACACGGCGATGATGATCGCGACGCCGAACACGATCGGCCGCGCCACCTCGTGTGCCGCCGCGCGCACGCGTTCGAGCGGGTTTACGAACGGTTCCACCACCGGCCCCTGCAAGCGCCGCACGGAGTTCTCCATCATCACCACAGCGCCGTCCACGATCATTCCGAAGTCGATCGCGCCCAGGCTCATCAGGTTCGCCGAAACGCCGAAGGCGCGCATGCCGATGAAGCCCACCAGGAGCGAAAGCGGGATCACGGAGGCCACGATGAAGGCCGCGCGGATCTGGCCCAGGAACAGCAGGAGCACCACGATCACCAGCGTGCCGCCCTCGAACAGGTTCTTCTTCACCGTGTGGATCGTGCTGTCGATCACGGTGGACTGATCGTAAAACGGCGTCAGTGTCACGCCCTTGGGCAGCCGCATCGACGCCAGCTTCTGTTTCACGCGCTCGATGACGCGCTTGCCGTTCTCGCCCTTGAGCATGATGACCATGCCCGAGACCGTCTCGCCTTCGCCGTCGCGCAGCACCGCGCCCTGCCGCGGCATCGGCCTCACCCTCACCGCGGCCACGTCGCGCAACAGTACCGGTGTGCCCGCCCGCGCCAGCACCACGATGCGTTCGAGGTCGGCCGCATCCCGCGTGCGCCCCAAGCCGCGCACGGTGTACTGCTCGGAAGCGTGCTCGATGAAACCGCCGCCGAAATTGGCATTGTTCTCGCGAATCCGGTCGTAGATGCTGCGCAGCGAGATGCCGTAGCGCTCAAGCTGCGCGGGGTCCACTTCCACGTGATACTCGCGCGTTTCGCCGCCCCACGTGTTCACCTCGTTCACACCCGCGACCGTGCGAAGCTGGTTCTTGATCTGCCACTCGTGCAGGGTCTTCAGGTCCATCGCCGAGTAGCCCTTGCCCTTGAGCGTGTACTGGTAGACTTCGCCGAAGGCCGTGGCCACCGGCCCGAGCGACGGTTCGAGGCCCTCGGGCAGACGCGTGCGCACTTCCGCCAGACGCTCGTTTACAATCTGCCGGGCGAAGTACATCTCGACGGAATCCTCGAAGACGATGGTCACCATCGACAGGCCGAGCTTCGAGATGGACCGGATGCCCAGTGTCTTCGGCATTCCCATCAGCGCGGTTTCGATCGGAAACGTGACGAGTTGCTCGACCTCCGCCGGCGCCATCGCCGGGCACTCCGTGAGCACGACCACCTGGTTGTTCGTAAGGTCGGGGAAGGCCTCAATGGGGAGATGCATCATCGTGTAAAGCCCGAACGCGACGATGCCCGCCAGACCCACGAGTACGAACCAGCGGTGGTCCAGGTGAAAATCGATCAAGCGTTTCAGCATCGTCTATTCCTGTCCCAGGCTGGTTTTGAGCGCCTGCGATTTCAGCGTGAAACTGCCCGCCGTCACCACTGCCGCACCCGCGTCGATGCCACGCACCACTTCGCGCAGGCCATCCACCATGCGCCCCAACTCGACCGGCCTGGCTTCGAACAGGCCGGGCGCTTTTCTGACGAACACGACGGTTTCGCCTCGAAGCTCCTGAACTGCTTGCTGCGGCACGAACAGTGCCGGGTCTGAGCCGCCGAGTTCGATCTCCGCGGTCCCGTACATCTCCGCCTTCAGCCGCCCGGCGCGGTTCGGCAGGTCCACACGAACGCGCACCGTGCGCGTCGTCGGATCCAGTTCCGCGCCCAGGCTGCCGATCTTCCCGGGGAAGGGCGCGTCCGGATACGCCATCACGTACACGTGGACCGGCATGCCCGGCCTCACCCGCGGCAGGTATTCCTCGTTCAGTTCGGCGATCATCCAGAGGTTCGAGAGGTCGCTGATGACGAAGAGATCCATGGAGGGCTGCACCACGGTTCCCGGCGTCACGCTGCGCACGAGCAGCGTGCCCGCGGCGGGCGCGCGGATCGGGATCAGATCCTGGTCGTCCTCATGCGGGACAGCGGGGTCGTGCTCGTCCGCCTCGGCCGGAATCTGGAGGAACTCGACCAGGTGCCGCCTGGTCCGCTCGACTTCGATCTCCGCATTGCTCGTAGCGACCTGCGCGTTCCGGTATTCGCTTTCGGCGCGCTCGGTCTCGGCCACCGAACCGGCTTTGATCTTGAGCAGCCGCTCGGCGCGGTCGCGCGAGCGCATGGCGTATTCCCCGGCGGCCTTGAGCCGCGCCAACTCGGCGACCGAACGGCGATAATCCGCGCGCGCCTCGTGAACCATGTGGCTATGCATGCGCGCCAGGATCTGGCCCTGCTCGACCTGGTCGCCCGCGTTTGCCAGCACACGCACGATGCGCCCTTCGGTGACCGCCCCCACGCGCCACTTGCGGTTCTCGTTCAGGCCCAGCCGCCCGTTGGCGCGCAGTACCTGCGGCAGCGACCGAACGCGCACCTGCTCGACGACCACGCCGCCCTCCTTCTGCGCCACCGGGTCGAGCGCGATGTCGCCGCCGTCCGCAGCCTGCCCTGCCACCGGGTCCGCCACTGCCTCCGCCTTCGGCGCCTCGGGCCGCGGCTGGTCCTTCGAGCAGCCTATCGTCAACACCACCGCCGCGCACAGCGCTATGGTGCGCTTCATCGTTCCACCCCCATCGCCGTCTCCAGCGCTACCTTGCTCTGCTGCAGTTCTGCCAGCGCGCGGTAGTACAGCAACTGCGTTTCGATGCGCAGCCGCTCGGAATCGAGCAGCCGCAGCAGGTCCGTGCCACCTTCGCGATAGGCCGCGAGCGCGATCCTGGACGACTCGACCGCGTGGTCCCTCAACGCCGGAAGAAGCCCGGCCGCCTGCTGCCGCCGCAGGTCGTACTCGCGTTTCGCCGCCAGCACTTCGGCCCGCACCAGAGCCTCCTCCGCCGCCAGTTCCGCTCGCGCCGCGCGGATCTCGCGATCCGCGGCCGAGATATTGCCCTGGTTGCGGTTCACGAACGGCAGTTCCACCTGCATGCCCGCCAGCGCCGTGTTGAAGCCCCCCGCCCGCTTGTACCCGAACACGAAATCGAGGTTGGGCTTCGCCAGCGCTCGCTCGAGGCCCGCGCTCGCCTGCGCCTGTTCGATCGCTGCGCGCGCCCGCTTGACCTCCGTGCGGCCGGTGAGCGCGCGGCTCACGTCCGCGGCAAGTTCCGCACCCGAGGCATCGAGGGTATCCGTGAAGCGCGTCTCCGGGAACTCCGTCTCGCCCATCTCGCGGAAAAGCTGGATGCGGGCGCGGTCGGCTTCAAGCCCGGCAGTGTTGGCTGTGATCGCCAGGTGCTCACCTTCGATTTTCACGCGCAGCAGGTCGGCTTCGGCCATCGCGCCTTCGCGCACCCGCGCTTCGTGGAACTCGACGATTTGCCGGAATGTCGCCGCGTGCTCGTCCAGCAGTTCGCGAACTTTCTGCGCGCTCGCCGCGCTCCAGTATGCCAGCTTGACGCGGCTTGCGATCTGCCGGCGCACGAGTTCGTGTTCGAGTTCGGCCCGCCGCACCGCCGCGCCCGCCACCTCCACGCGCTTGCCGCGTTTGCCCGCGGTCTCGACCGCCTGCGAGAAGTAGCCGTAGGTGTCCGCCTCGTTCGCGAAGGAGAAGCCCGGCGTGCCGTGCGCCCGGAGGTTTTCGGTCTGCACGAACGCCCGCGGATTCGGCCGTAGCCGCGCCTGCGACCGTAGCGCTTCGGAGGCCGAGATCTTTTCCGAACCCGCCTCGATCCGCGGATGCCGCTCCAGCGCCCGCGAAACCGCATCGTCGATCGAAAGCGGCGTTTGCGCCGCCGCCGTGATTGCGGACGCCGCCAGCACCCAGGATAAGCGCATATGAATATCCATTGAAATCAGTATGAGACTGTTTAGATGCCGATGGAACCGCTCCGGAATCACCAAAAACCGGGGGCAGTCTGAATTTCCCGGTTTCCGGCACGGAGTGTGCGAGGCATGGGTAGAAGGCCGTGGCAGACGGCCGGGTCAATCGATATCCTCGGGAATCAGATCGCCTGCGGTGCCTGCGTCGCCAAGCCGTACACTGCCTGCTCCAGATTGTCGAGGGCTCCGGCGAAGAAGTGGTCGGCTGCGTCGATCCAGATTAGTTGCTTGGGTTCCGGCAGGCGGGTGAAGAGCGCTAAGAATTCGTCCTTTGGGCCGTACTGGTCACGGGTGCTTTGTATGAATACCTTCGGGACGGTACAGCCCTCAAGGCTCTCAGGAAGGCTTCCGCTCGTAGGCAAACCGAGCGCGATGACGCGGGTAATGGCTTCGCCGCCGCACGCCAGTGCGAGCGCTGCGCGCGCCCCGAAGGAGAACCCCGCCAAGGTCGCGGGCAGTCCAGGGTAGCGAGCGCGGAGCCACGCGAGCGCGGCCCCGGCGTCCTCTACTTCGCCAACCCCGTGGCCGTGCGCGCCCTCACTCTTTCCCACTCCGCGGAAATTGAACCGCAGCACGACTCCTCCGCTCCGGCGCAGCGCGCGGGCGGCCCGGTGCACCACCTTGTTGTGCATCGTGCCGCCGAAGAGCGGGTGGGGATGGCAGACTACGCAAATCTCGCGCGCTGCGGTTTCAGGAGCTTCGAGGAGCGCTTCGAGTTTGCCCGCCGGCCCGTCGAGCATCACGGACTCGATCTTGCGCATGACGGCCCGCTCAGTTCGTGCGGTAGTTCGTAAACTGCATGTCGATACCGAAATCCTCCTGCTTCAGAAGCTGAATCACGTCCTGCAGGAGGTCCCGGCTCTTGCCGCTCACCCGCACCAAATCGCCCTGAATGGAGGCCTGGACTTTGATTTTGCTGTCTTTGATTTTCTTGACGACTTCGCGCGCTTTCTCGATAGGGATGCCCTGCTGAATGCCGACTTCCTGGCGCACTGTGGACCCGGCCGCCTGCGTTACCTCGCCGAACGAGAGGCCCTTCAGCGGCACGCCGCGCTTGACCAGTCTCTGCTCCAGAATCTCGGTGACTGCGCGGAGCTTGAAATCGTCCTGGCTGGCCAGCACGATCTTCTTATCCTTCTCGTTCAGCTCGATGTTCGATTTGGAGTTCTTGAGGTCGTACCGCGTCTGCACTTCCTTTATCGCCTGGTGAATGGCGTTGCTTACTTCGTTGAGATCGATCTTGGAAACGATGTCGAAGCTGTTATCGGGCATATGACAAGCCCAGGATAGCAGTGGGACAGGCTAACTTGCGGCCCCGAGATCACAGCCCGTGTCAGGGCATGGCTTTAGCACAGGGCTTGAGCCCCAGGGTATGCCCGCAGACAGGGGCTAAAGCCCGTGGCTTGGCAAGGGCTTGCGGCACGGCTGAAGCCGTGCCCTGATACAAGGCCCAAGCCACGCAGTGCTGTCCAAATTGGACTGACTCCCGCGTGCCAGCGCTGTGTTTCTGGGCGTTTTGCGCGGATGGCGGCGGTTTCGGTGGGGTTTCGTCACCGGGAGCGGGCCGGGCATGCCCGGCCCCTACAGGAAGCATCGTTTTCGGCGCATTGCGCTAATCGCAAAACGCAATTTGGACAAGCCTGCCAAGCCACGGACTTCCACTGGCCTGACGCCGCTGTCCTAGTGACCGAGCGCGATGAGGACCTTCGTGGTGATCTCTTCGATCATGGCGGGCATGGCCTGATCGAGAGCGACCGTCACGGCCGCGCGCACGCGCTCGCGATCAATCTTGTCGGGAACTTCAGCGGGCTTTGGTGCGGGTTTTACCGGAGGCGCTTCGACCGCCGGCGTCTCCTCAACACCTTCCCGGTCCGCTTCCGCGGCTTCGATCAACGGGCGAATGGTCTCAAGAACCGCCGAGGCTTCGAACGGCTTTTTAACGATCGCGTCGGCCTGCACCCTCTTGGCCTCGGCTTCATCGACCGGTTCGAGCAGCCCGGCGAGCAGAACAACCCGGGCGTGCCGGTGCCTGGGATGGCTCTTGATGTGGCGGCAGATATCGTAACCGGACTGCTGCGGGAGGAATACGTCCGCCATTACGAGGTCGGGATCGACGTCGGGAAGACGGATGAGCGCGGTCTCGCCGTCGGTGACGGTGACCACTTCATATCCTTCCTCCCGCAGGATCCGCTCGCCCATGCGCTGGGCGTGCGGGCTGTCGTCGGCCAACAGAATCCGGCTCATTTCTTCGATTTCTTGTTGGACTTCTTCGCCGGTTTCGCGTTCTGGTCCGTTTGCGAATGCGACTGGTCCTGATTCTCGGGCTTGGCCTGCTGCGGCGGGTTCTGCCGCGCATCGGGCTGTGTATCGAGTGCGGAAGATCCCGTGATTGGCGATGCCGTAACGTCCGAGCCGGCAGCGCCGCCGGGCGCCGTGGTGGGCACGGTGACCGGAACTGTCGGGCGAAGCGTTTCCATCGAAGGCGCGCCGGATTTCGCGGCCACGGACATATCCGGGCTCTTACGGAAGATACCCCAGAAATGGCTCATCATGCCCGGCTTGTCGCGGTTCTCCAACTCGTACTTCTGCCGGTTCAGTGCGACCGGATCGGGTTCGGGGACGGGCTGTTCCATACCCCTCAGTTTCTGTTTCGCCTGCTCGGCATACGAGCTGAGGGGATAGTTCTTCACGATCTTCGCGTACGCCTCCGCGCTGCGGTCGCGGAACTTCGGCCCCATCTTCCCGTAGGAATCGCCGAGCTTCCAGAGCGCATCGTCCGCCTGGCTGTAAAGCGGGTAGTGATCGGTGAGCGCCTGAAGCCGGTTCGCCGAAGAGTAGTAGACGCCCTTGGTGTAGTAGAACGATCCCACGCGAAACTCGGCTTCGGCCAGCACTTCCTGGATATTGCGCAGCAGCTGTTCGCCATGAGGTGCGAACTTGCTGTTGGGGAACTGCGTGAGCAACTGCCGGCACTCTTCATCGGCGCGTATTGCGTGCGTGTTGTCGCGGTCCGCCTTTTCCATCTGCTTGACGTGAATCATGCAGACCTTTTCCTGGGCTTCGGCGGACTCTTCCATCGTGGGATAGAAGAGAATGAAATCCTTGTATTCCGCCTCGGCCTGGGCGAGGCCGTGCGCTCCACCCTCACGGAACCAGCTATCTGCTATGGCGAGCTTCGCCTTCGCGAGGAACTCGCTCTGGTCGTACGTGTTCATCAGGGTGTTGAGGGTCAGGCGCGCGATTTCGTAGCGGCCGCGCTCGATGTCCTTGATCGCCTTATCGAACAGAACTTTGTCGGGTTGTTCGGTGTCCTTGGTGATCGGGTTTTCGTACTTCTTACGCCGTATGCCGCAGGAAGCCGAAAGCATGGCGACGAGTACCGCCACGAGGCCGTACGTAATCAAATTTCGATGAACCTTCATAACCTCACTCAGCCGGCGAATTTAGCATTGTCCCACGGCGCCGCAATGGCTGCCAAACCGCTCCCTTGCCGCTAAATCCGGATTGTGACCGCCTCCTGAGCGACTCTCCGCATGTCTGTTACAGTGGCGGTCGCATCGGGGCTATGGAAAATCGAGGCCCCGCTCACCAGCCAGTCGCAACCGGCCCTCACGATATCGCCGATGTTATCCAGGTTTACCCCGCCGTCGATTTCGATGGCGAACTTCAGGCCCAGTTCCTTGCGGCGTCGCGTCAGCTCCCGCACCTTGTCGAGCGACCGCGGGATAAACTTTTGCCCGCCGAAGCCCGGATTCACGCTCATCACGAGGACATAATCCGCGAGGTAGAGCACGTCATCGAGCGTTGACACGGGGGTCGCCGGATTCAGCACCACGCCGGCCGGGACGCCTTCGGCCTGGATCGAGCGCAGCGTGCCGTCCAGATGCAGGCAGGTCTCCTGGTGCACGGATACCTGATCCGCGCCCGCCTCGATGAAAATCGGGGCGTACTTATCGGGGTCGGTGATCATCAGGTGCACGTCCAGGGTCATCTTCGTGAACTTGCGGATGGACTTAACAACCGGCGGCCCGATAGTAAGATTCGGCACGAAATGGCCGTCCATGATGTCAACGTGCAACATCGTGGCCCCGCCCTGTTCGACGCGCTGGATTTCCTCGCCCAGCCGGGCGAAGTCGGCAGATAAGATAGAGGGAACGATTTGAACCATTTAGCGGCTATTCCGATGTTATCATAGCAGCGAAAAAGCCATCCCCTGGATTGACGCCCGGGAGGCGCCGCCACAGCCGAAGCACCCGCGCGGACGCCTCGTTCACAACATCCTCGTTTTCCTCCCGTTCCAGAGAACAGGTCGAATACACCAGACGTCCGCCGGGCGCGAGGCGTTCCAGCGCATTTCTTAACATGCGTGACTGCCTTTCGTGGAGGGCGGGGAAGTCCTCGGGGCGCAAGCGCCACCTGATCTCCGGGTTGCGGGCGAGCGTGCCCGTGCCCGAGCATGGCGCATCGAGCAGAATGCGATCGAAACGCCGGTTGAACGGTAGGGTTTGGGTTCCGTCCATCACAACGAGATCGCAGCCCAGTTCGCGCATGGCCGCCAGCCGGCGGAAGTTGACGTCGCACGCGACCGCCCGCACGCCGGATTCGAGCGCCTGCGCCGTTTTGTTACCCGGCGCCGCGGAAACGTCGAGGTAGGTCTGCCCGGGTTGGAGCTCGAGCAGCGGCACGATGGATTGCGAACCTATGTCCTGTATGCGCAGCCCCTGCGGGGCGCCGCTGATGAACCGGTAACAGCCGGCGACTTCCGTGGCCTCCAACTCCGGTCCGGAGGGCAGGGGACCGGACACGCGGACGTAGGTTTCCGGTGCAACGAGATTCGCCCGCGCGATCTTTTCGGCGGTTTCGGGGCCGTACTGGCGATCCCAGCGCTCCAGTATCCACGCGGGATGCGAGAGTTCTGTAGCGCGGTCCGGCCAGGCGACCGGGTTCCGGTGGACTTTGCGCAGCACGGCGTTTACGAAGCCGATCGCGGAACGCTTGCGCGCGCGCTTCACCAGCTCGACCGCCTCTCCGACGGCGGCGTGCGCGGGCACGCGGGTCAGGTAGCGCATCTGGTAAATGCCCATGCGCAGTGCGATCCGGACCTCGGTATCCAGGCGAGAGGCTGGCCGCCCGGAGAAGTGCCGGATGAGAAAATCCAATTGCGCCTGGGAGCGCAGAGAGCCGAGCACGACCTCTTCAGCCAACCCGGCATCGCGGGAATCGAGACCCGCCGTACGCGACGCGAGCAGGTCCGTGGCATACCCGCCCTGTTCGACAAGGCGCAGAATCTCGAAAGCCGCTGAGCGCGCGGGAGAAATGCTCACATCTCTATAATAAATTGTGGATCTGGAAAAGACCCTCCTCCGTAAGACCGGCGAAGCCATCGGCCGCTTCAAAATGATTCGCGACGGCGACCGCGTGGCTGTGGCGGTGTCGGGCGGCAAAGACTCCCTGACCATGCTCGAAGCGCTGCTCCTGCTTCAGAAGCGGGCGCCGATTGAGTTCACTGTCTCGGCGTTCACTATCGAACAGGGCAAGTTTCTGCGGCCCATCGAGCCGCTCGCCGAGTACCTGAAGAACAAGAACATCGCATGGACCTACTTCCGCGACACGCCGTCGCTCAAGCTCATCGAGGACCAGCCGGAGCACGGCTGCGACCTGTGCAGCCGGTACCGCCGGCGCGCCGTTTACGAGGTTGTGCGCGGCCTGGGCGCGAACGTGATCGCGTTCGGCCACACGGCGGACGATTTCTGCGAAGCCCTGCTCCGGAACGCGCTCTTCACCGGAAAACTGAGCGCACTGCCTCCCGTGACGCACTCGCGGGATAAGGAATTCCGGCTGATCCGGCCGCTGGTGTTCGTGACCGAGGACATCACGCGGCGGTACGTCGAAATGCTGGGCGCTCCGGTGGTCCCGTGCGGCTGTTCGCAGCGGACTGGCACGGTCCGGCGCACGCTGCGCGATATGTTCGCTCACCTCGAACAGGATTTTCCGAACCTGAAGGAGAACATCCTGGCGGCGATGGGCAATATAGAGCCTGCGCGGCTTCTCGACACGCGGTTTCTCGACCTCGGTGGCAAGCCAGCCGCAAGCGGCAGCGACCTGCTTCCCATCCTCGAAGATTGACCCTGTTCGCCTCCGGATGAGAACATGGACTTTCATAAACCGGAGGAAATGGATGGCGGATGAGCTTAGCGGCAAAGTAGCGCTGGTTACGGGCGCATCGAGAGGCATTGGCGCAGCCACTGCGGTGGCCCTTGCGCGGCGCGGTTGCCGGCACGTGTTCATACACTACAACAGCTTCAAGGAAGGCGCGGAGCGAACGGCTGCGGAGGTGTGCGCCGCCGGCGCCGCCGCCGACCTGCTGGAAGCGGATCTCGGCACGATGGCCGGCATCGAGTCGCTGGTGGCCGGGATGCCTGAGGTCGATATCCTCGTGAACAACGCAGGATCGCTGGTACAGCGCGCACGCCTGCTCGAGTTTACGAGCGAGCTTTACGACCACGTGATGAACCTGAACGTGAAGAGCGCCTGGATGATTACGCAAGCTGCGGCGCCGGCCATGATTAGCAAGAAGAGCGGCTGCATTGTGAACCTCAGTTCGATTGCAGCGCGCAACGGCGGCGGGCCTGGAGCCACGGTTTACGCGGCGGCCAAGGCGGCCGTGATGACGTACACGAAAGGCCTGGCGAAAGAGCTTGCGCCGCACGGGATTCGCGTCAACGCCGTCAGTCCCGGCACAGTGGACAACTATTTCCACGAGCAGTTCTCGACGAGGCAGGTACTCGACAGCGTGATTTCGATGACCCCGGCCGGGCGGCTGGCGACGAACGAAGACGTCGCCGACGTGATCATC
The DNA here is from genome assembly GCA_023436715.1 of Acidobacteriota bacterium. Lineage (GTDB taxonomy): Bacteria > Acidobacteriota > Terriglobia > Bryobacterales > Bryobacteraceae > Fen-330. The sequence goes on along the minus strand of JAEZIJ010000102.1, from coordinate 284 downwards.
TTCCTCTGCTCGGACGCGGCGCGTTACGTTCACGGGCAGACCATCGAGATCAACGGCGGGATGCTGGCGCCGTAGCGCAAAACCGGGAGCGCAAAACCGGGGACAGTTCGAGCCATGCCGCGCTGAAAGCGGCACCCGCGAGCATGAAAACGGGGCAGAGGCGAGGTATGCTCTTCAGAGCCAACGCGCAGCGTAAGCCGGAGTAGTCTGTGAGGCTGTGCAAGCCCGCGGGACAGTTTGGCCGGAACGCCCTTGCACCCACGAGTGTCGCGCCGCAAGGCAGC
>JAEZIJ010000047.1 GCA_023436715.1 Acidobacteriota bacterium | reverse complement strand
TGACTCCGCCTGTGTGGGTTTCGACTGCTTGAGATTCGACTTGAGCATTGAACATGAAATCCTTCTCCGCCCTCGACAGTAATTAACAGCGGGGAAGGTGTCTCAGTCATGTTGGCACAGAGGGAAGGATATGAGGGAATTGCGGAAGGTTCGGGTCGCCACGCTGCGCTCACACGTTCAGACGTCATGGGAGAAACCGTCCCGCGACGAGTTTGGGAAGAACTACAAAGAGGCAATGGCCGAACTCCAGTACGTGCAGGCAACACTCAAGTCTGAACAGCGGCAGTTGTGGGATGGGCGACTTCCGTTGATGATCCAGGCGTACTTCGAAGATATCGAGCGTGTCCTCGCCGGCTTACGCAAACGCGCCAAGCCGCACGCCAGCGTTTGGCTGGTGGTTTCCACGTCAGCCTACGCGGGCGTCGAGTTCCCAGTTGACCTGATCACAGCCGAGATCGCCGGTCGGTCCGGATGGTTCCTGCGCCGGGTGACGGTATTGCGGCATCTCAAACGGGTAGCATGCCAGCAGTGGCACAAATTGAGCCAGCGGGAAGGCGTGGGCGGGCCGCATCTGCGCGAGAGCTTGGTTATCCTTGACGCGAAGCCACGTCGGGTGGCCCCTTGACCGCCCAGCATCGCTACTGACCTCCTGCACTCAACGTTAGCTTCACACTCGCAGGGCAGGCGATTCACCAGCCGCGGACGGGCCAACCGCAAATCGCAGGCGCTTGGTGTATCCCAGTCCAGTCGAGCGAATAATTCGGTAAGCATCAGACGTCGCGAAACTTGGCATCGCCGCGTTTTGGATACCTCACATCGGATTAGTACCGGGAAGTCGTTGGCGGCCGATCGCACGCCGCGATCGCACCGGGAATGAGAATGAGAGCGCCTGTTCCGGCCTCCGCACGCGCTCGGCGAGCGGCGGGTGAGATGAGAAGAACTCCAGCGCGTCGACGCCTGTGCTGGCCGCCGCAGCCCACGTACAGCCGTGTGGGGGTCGAAGCCGGCAGCCCCGGCGAGGGCGGCTCACTCGCGATCGGCGTTGAGTTCCAGATCGCCGCGAATATCGCTTCGCCAGGACCCGGCGGAGACCAAGACTGAGGGGAAGCTTCAGCAATTCCGATCCCGACACCTTTCATCGTTGAAGCGAGGCCACCTGTCAACTCATTTAACGAGGTGACCGAAACGGGCAGCATTGGGTCACGTAAGAAAGTAACCGAGCGCGCGGGGTGTTTTCCTCCCTGTCATAGTCTGAAATTGATCCGCGATGAGTCGCGCTCCAAGCGGCGCGGCAGAGCGGCGGACGGGGATGCGGCCGCGCGGGGGCTGTCCCAGGTTTCCCGGTTTCCTCAGATCAGATCCCATGGCTTGCGCGCCCGGCGGGCCAGCAGTTTGTTGGCTTCGGGGTCTCCGATGAACTCTTCCTTTTTCGCATCCCAGCGCAGCTTGCGGCCGACCTTCATGGCAATGTTGCCGAGGTGCCCGATGTTGGTCGCGCGGTGGCCATCCTCTATATCGGCGACCGGCTTCTTCCGGTTGCGAATGGTGTCGATGAAGCTCTTCGCGTGCAGCGGGGTGGGCTCCGCTCCGTTCAACTGCCTTCTCGGGATGCGCGGCTCGTTGGAGCCCCGCCCTTTGGGATCGGGATAGATTTCGTACCCGAGCCGGTCGGCATAGAGGGCGCCGTTGGTGCCGTAGAATGCCATGCCGTTCGGCCGGTCGTCCGTTCCCCGCGCGTTGTAGTAACGCATGCCGGGAGTCCGCCCGCCGACACCATGCGCGCTCAGGTTGCAGCCCTCGTAGCTCATGATGAAATTCGGATACTCGAAGGTAGCCTGCAGCATGTCCGGCACCTCGCCGGCGTCCTCGACGGCGAAACGCCTTCCCGCCGCGGCCACCGTGACCGGCAGGTCCGCGCCCATGATCTGGTGCACGGTATCGAACCGGTGCGTGCCGAAATCCGTGATGTAGCCGCCCGAATAATCCCAGAACCAGCGGTATGTGCCGAGGAACCGTTTCCGGTTGAATGGCCGCTTGGGCGCCGGACCGAGGTAGAAATCCCAATCGAGACCCTCGGGAACGGGGCCGTCCGGCTCGGTGCCGATTCCATTCGGGAACATGTTCGTGTAGTTCCACACGCGCACGAAATGGACGCGCCCGAGTTCGCCGCTCTGGACGATGCGCGCCGCCTCGGCGAGATGCGGCGCCGAGCGGTGCTGCGTGCCCGGTTGCACGATCCGCTTATATCGCCGGGCCGCCTCAATCATCGCCCGCCCTTCGCGCACGTTGTGCGCCAGCGGCTTCTCCACATAGACGTCCTTGCCGGCCTGGCAGGCCAGGACCGTAGGGATCGCGTGCCAGTGGTCCGGCGTTGCGACGTGCACCGCGTCGATGTCTTTTTGCTCGAGGAGCTTGCGGAAATCGCTGTACGCGCGCGCCTGCGGCCCGGCCCATTCACGCACCTGTGCCGAGTTCGTCTCATAGACGTCGCACACGGCGGCGTATTCCACGCCCGGCGCTTCGCGCATGAACCGCGCCACGTACCGCCCGCGCCCGCCGCACCCGATCAGTCCCAAGACCACCCGCTCGTTCGCCCCAAGAATCCGGCGCGCCGAAGCGGCGGTCCACGCCGCAGTGGTTACGAAGTCCCGTCTGTCCATGGAGTGTATAGCTTATCATTGCGGGATGGCGGGTTAGAATAGTCCCATGCGTCCCTTGGGCCTCTTTCTTCTCGCGGCGGCAACCGCCTTCGGTCAAAGCGGAACCCAGGCCTTCGCGGCTCCCGCGGCGAAAACGCCGGCGCCGCCGGCGCGGGTCGATAAAGCGTTGCGCGGCCGCATCCAGACCTTCTTCCAGGCGCATGTCGATGGCAAGCCCCGTGTGGCCGACCAGGTGGTGGCCGCCGATAGTAAGGATTTCTTTTTCGAGATCCCGAAGCCACGTTATCTCAGCTTCGAAATTCTGAAGATCGACTACTCGGATAAGTTCAAGAAGGCGACGGCCACCGTGAACTGTGAAGAGGAAGTCATGATGATGGGGCTGGGGAAGATGAAGGTGAAGATGCCGCGGAACAGCACCTGGAGGCTGGAAGGCGGGCAGTGGGTCTGGTATTTCGATCAGAAAGCGCCGCAGGACACGCCATTCGGCAAGATGGTTCCGGGGGGAAAGACTCCCGGAGGATCATCCGGCCCGTTCCAGATACCGAAAGGGCCGAAGCCGGAGGATCTGACGGGTCTCGTCACTGCGGACAAGTCCGCCGTCAAGCTGGTCAACCCTCCGGCGTCCGAAACGGTCACGATCAAGAACGGCATGCCGGGCTGGGTGAAACTCGTGGTGGAGCGGCCGGGGATTGAGGTGCCGGGCCTGGAAGCGACGCTGGATCGCAACGATGTGCAGGGCGGCCAGAATGCGACCCTTACCATCCACTACGACCCGAAGGACGAGAAACCCGCTCAGCCGGCTGCATACGTCAACGTTGTAGTACAGCCTCTCGGCACCGTGATCCCGATCCGAGTGGTCTTGGCGGAGAGCCCCGCAGCCGCTCCAAAAACGCCGGCCGCCGAAGAACCGAAGTAGACGCCTACGCGCCGAGCTTCTTCGCGATCGCGCGCAGCATCGCGCGATCCTGCGCGGTGAAGCCCTCCTCGAGCGACTGCGACAGCTCGATGTTTTTCACCATCACGATCCCGAACGGACCGTCGAAGATCAGTTCCTCATTCGGATCGAGGGCGCGGAGCGGGACGGGATACTCGGGCACATTGGCGCCCTCCACGTTCGTCGCGTTGGGCGGGATGTTGACCGCGACCGCGATTTCCCGCGGCAGGACCATCGGCTTAAGGTACGGCTTACCGTCCGGTCCGGTCAGGGGGCGTCCGAGTTCCTTGAGATCGGTGGCCAGCACGCGTTCGAAGATGACGAAGTCCTCGAAGCTCTGTGCGGTTTCCGGCGCGAACCATTTCTTCGGACGGCGCGTCTTGTCCCACGGCGGGCAGGGCTGTCCGGTGATCTTCTCGTAAGCGTCTCTGGTCTGGAAATAGGGGTACAGGTAGAGCTTATCCAGGCCGTATCTGGGATAGGGTAGTGCGGGCAAAGTGAACCTCCGCACTCAGCCTAGAGCGTGCTTTCCTCGCAACGGCGCCGGCTGCGGAGCGGAGACACTCGAAATAAACGAGAAATTTTTCCGCCCGCGATGTGAACCGCTTGCAGAACTCGCGTCAGAATCACTTGACAAGCGGGTTACAAAGTGATCCCGGTGCCGTTGGCGCAGAGTTGAGACGTCAAGCTCATGTCCGCGCCTTAGTAATTGGATTAATGTATT
>JAEZIJ010000086.1 GCA_023436715.1 Acidobacteriota bacterium | reverse complement strand
GCGAGCTTCCCACTTTTCCACCGCGCCGACGACGACTTCTGTCCTCTCAAAGGCAAAAGCCAAAAGCAAGACCCAGGAGGAGGCGGCCTGACGGCCGCGTCACTTTACAATGCAAAGCGGACAGATCCCGTGCAAATAAAACCGCACAACTTGCAAAACTAACGACAGGATCGTGCCACGCTCTAAACATCACAGATTTCGATTGCTTCGGCCAGCGATTTTAGCGGGTCCCGAAGCGGTCCATATTCATGGGCGAAGTAACCCGTGTAACCCAACTCGGCGATTGCCTGCGCGATCGGCCGGTAACTCAGTTCCTGCGAGTTGCCGTCGATTTCGTGCCGGCCGGGATTGCCGGCGGTATGGAAGTGTCCGATGTACTGTATGTTTTGGCGGATGGTGCGGATGACATCACCTTCCATGATTTGCATGTGATAGATGTCATAGAGCAGCTTTACCCGCGGCGAATTCACGCGCTTGCAAACCTCCACCCCCCAGGCGGTGTGATCGCATTGATAGTCCTTGTGGTCCACCTTGCTGTTGAGCAGTTCCATGCAGATGGTGATGCCCTTGTCCTCCGCCTGCGCTTTGATGGAGTTCAGAAAAGCGGCGCAATTCTCGGCGCCCTCTTCGTCCGACATCCCGCGCCGGTTGCCCGAGAGCACGATCACATTGGGGCAGCCGAACTCCGCCGACTTGTCGATCAACTCGCGAGTGGCCGCCTCGGCTTTGGCGTGGTTTGCCTTGGTGTTGATGCCGTTGGTGAGCGAGTGGCCGGCCGACGGCGCCATGGTCGAGAGCAGACCGTATTTCTTGAGGGTGGGCCAATCGTTCGGCCCGATGAGGTCAATCCCCTTCAGACCGAGGCGCGCGGCCTCGCGGCAGATATCCTCGAAGACCATTCCCCGTCCGAAGCAGCCGCGGGTAGCGGCCTGCTTCAGCCGTCCTTTGCGGGCTACCGTCTGCTGGGCTGAGGAGAATTGAGCGGCGCCGATCGCGCCGAGCGTGGTCGCGAAAAAGCTTCGTCTTGTCTTCATCAGGTATATAGTACACCTGAGCGGACGCGCGACACAGGCGTGGAAATCCGGACATGGCCTTGTATCAGGGCACGGCTTTAGACGTGCCGTTTGTGTCGCGCACCAACCTATTGGCGAACCGGGCGCGCGGCCGCGCCGGAGGGCGGCACCGCCAGCATCTCTTCCAGAACCCGGCCCACCGAACCGCTCGGCGTTTCGACATCGAGCATCGTCGCAAGCGTCGGCGCGATGTCGTTGGGCATGATGTTCTTGTGGTAGCGGCCCGGCTTCACACCCGGCCCCATGAAGATTACGGGCACGTGGGCATCGTAGTCGAATACGGCGCCGTGCGTCGCGCCCTTCGCGGAGTCGATCCAATACGCCTCGTTCAGAACCATCAAATCCCCCACGCGGCTCGGATAAATTCCGTTGACGACGCGCCGCGTGACACGGTCGTCCATGCCGCCTCCGTTCAGCAGTTGCTCGCGCGTGTACACGCGAAAGACGTGCGGAACCCGCGAGGCCGCCTCGGCTGCCACGTTCTGCACTTCCGCTTCGCTGAGCTTCCTGGACCGGATCAGGTCCCGGTTGAAGTACGTCGCCGCGCCGCCGGTCGCAATGATCCATTTCCCATCGCCGAACTTCTCCTTGAGAGCGCCCTCGATGGCATCCTGAACGGCTTTGCCGGGGAGCCTTCCGCCCGGCATCTTCCATTTCTGAGCCAGTTCCGGCAGAGGCGCCACACCGTGGTCGCCGATCAGAATCACAAGGGTGTTCCCCGGCCCGACTTTGCGATCCGCGAAGTCCATCAGCCGCCCGATCAGCCGGTCTACCCGCAGCGCCATGTCGCGCACTTCGGCGGAGTGCGGGCCGGAATCGTGCCCCACATAATCGTTGCTTGAGAAACTGACGGTGAGCAGGTCCGTCTGGCCGCGCTGCCCGAGGCGCTCCGCCTCGATCGCGCGCTCGGCGAGAGCTTCCACCAGTTCATTCCCGTAAGGGCTGGCTGCGAGCGCGCCGTACAGTTTCGGACCCGCGGGACTCGGCATAGTCTTGCTGAACGCCGGGTAGTCCGCGTTGGGCTCCACGGGCTTCCACTCCGCATTCGCGTACTTGTCGGCCGGGCGCGCGTTGTTGAAGTCGCTCACCCATTGCGGAAGCTCGGCAAAGTAGAACGTGCTGCTCACGAAACTGCCGGCCCGAGAGCTGAACCAGTACGCGCCGTCGGCCATGTGCCCGGCCGGGAGAATGGCGGCGCGGTCCTTCAGCGAGATACCGATCACGCGCGGTTTGCCCTCCCGCGCCATCTTTAATTCATCGCCCACCGTGCTGGCCAGCAGATTCCGCGGCGACTGTCCCGCGCCCTGCGCCCCCAGCAGCTGTACGCTGTCGTCGGTCGTGCTCGTCACTTTCTTGCCGGACTGGCGGTCGAACCAATCGTTGCCCACAATGCCGCTGAGCGACGGAGTCGCGCCCGTCATAAACGTGGCGTGCCCGATCGCCGTTACGGTGGGATAGTGCTCGTAGCGCGCATTGGTGAATACCGCCCCGCGCCGCAGCAGCCGGTCGATTCCGCCGTTATAGCCGGTTCGGAACCGCGTCAGGTAATCGTAGCGGAACTGGTCCACTACGATTCCGAGCACCAGTTTGGGTTTGTTTGTCTGCTGAGCCGGGCAGGGAAGCGATACTGCCGCCAGCGCGATGGAGAGAATGAGCCGCCGGGTCATAGGTCCTCGAACTCTCAAGCATAGCGCGGCGCGCTCACTTGAGAACGGACCGCACCCTCTCGAGCAGTTCAGCCGGCTTGAATGGTTTCCGCAGTGGTTGCCATCCGGTGAGCTTCTGCCCCAGGTCGCCCGCCGCGCCAGTCATCAGAATTACCGGCACATCCGGGGAGATCGTCCGCATCCGGCTCACCGCTTCGAGACCGTCCATCACCGGCATCTGCACGTCCGTGATGACAAGGGAGAGATCAGACCAGTACGAGCCATAGAGGTTCAGCGCCTCCAGGCCGTTTGCGGCTTCGAGCGCCTTGAAGCCCTGTCCGGCCAGGAGGGCCGCCACCAGCTTGCGTATCCCGCTCTCGTCGTCTACTACAAGGACGACCTTTTGCTTCGATGTCACGGTTTCATGCGCCTCAAGGTCAAATCGAGGAACACAGTAGCCGTCAACAAAGCCGTGATGATGCTGGCAATCAAAGAAACCAGGTCTATCGCCAGATTCCTGCCCCCGGAGCTCGAAATGTCCAACAATTCGGCCCCGGCATTCAGCAAACATACGATTGCGATAAAACCATAAAACCAACGGTTATAGATTGAGTGGCGGACAAAATGAGCGATTCGACCGGCCATGACTACTGCTTTTGCGCCTCCAGCCTGACATTTACCGCTTCCAGCACTCCGTTCAGAGCCCGCTGCGTTTCCACGGAGATCCGATCACCCGGATGGAATGCCGAAAGCTCTGCCTTTTTCGAGTCCACGAAGAATCGCGTCTTTTTCGAGCACTGTAGTTCGAGTAGGTTGCCATCTTCCACCTCGAGTGTCAGGCCCTTGCGGTCGAGCGCCTTCAATATGCCGTGGAAATCGGCAAGGGCCACGCCGGAAACGCTGCTCTGCTGCGGGGAGCGTGGCTGCCTGCGGCGGTCCTGGGCGGCGCTGGAGACCCAGAGGAGGGGTAGGGCGAAGCTGCAGCAGACCAGGCGGCGCACTCTCCAGGTCATCATATTCTCTGGACCCCCTGTCGCCGGAGTTCGGTTTCAATGAAATCTTAAAGGAATTTTCGTCAGGCCGTAAGCCCGGACATCCCGGCACTCCCTAACAGCAAAGGTCAGACATTTTCCGGTCGTCCTGGCCGCGAACGTGGCATAATTTGTAAATGAAAGCGCTCACATTGCGGTATTTTCCGTTTTTGAGCGGTTTGCCATAGCCAATGAATCTTGAGGATGTCGCCAAGAGGGCGAAAGTTTCGACCGCGACGGTTTCCCGGGTGCTGAACGACGTTGGCCTGGTTAAGACCAGCACGCGTGCCCGGGTGCTCAAAGCCGTCCGCGAACTCAATTACCACCCCAACCTACACGCGCGCACACTGGCCGGCGGAAAGAGCCGGACCGTCGGGATGGTCGTCTCAAACCTCGAAAACCCGTTCTTTCTGGACATCTTCCGCGCGTTGGAAGCCGAAGCCCACCGGCACAACTATGAGGTTGTCGTGGCCAACACGGACTACCGCCCGCAACGCCTGCTCGCCAGCGTCCATAACATGGTGGGCCGCCGTCCGGCAGGCCTCGCCATGATTGTTTCGGAGATGGACCCGTCGGTGATGACCGAACTTGCCGGCACGAATCTGCCGATCGTGGTCTATGACGTGGGTGTTTCCAATCCCAACATTACGAACATCCGGGTGAACTATGGCAAGGGCATGCAACGCATGGCCGAGTACCTTCACGATCTCGGCCACCGGAGGATGGCCTTCATCGGCCATCACACCAGCCTCGGGCCCCTCAACATCCGGAAGAAATCTTTCGAGGAAATGATGGCGAATTTTTCGCCCAACGTCGAGTTCACTACGATGACCGACGTTGACAGCCCGGTCGGTGGCCGCCAGGCGATCCGGCGCGTTCTGGAATCCGGGTTTGCCCCGACGGCCGTTCTCTGCGTTAACGACTACATGGCGATCGGCGTCCTCCGTGAGCTTCGGGACCAGGGCCTGACGGTGCCCGGCGACGTCTCCGTGACAGGGTTCGACAACATTCACCTCGCGGAATTCACAAGCCCTTCACTCACCACGTCGCACATCCCGCGCGAGAGAATCGGCGGGCTGATCTTCGAGACCCTGGTGCCCGATCCTGCCCGCTCGGCCGAGCTCGCTCAGGAGATTTTCATCGACCCCGTGTTGATCGTACGCGAATCGACCGGCCCCTGCCGCGCCGATTGAGCCTCAGGCTCCGCGTGCCCCCGGCGAATCCATGACCGGCCGGGCACATAGGTAACACTCTAGACCGGGCACATGGGTAACAGTTTTCCACCCGGTCAGCCCTTCATTGGTATTGAATCACACCGCACGACCTCGGCCGTAGCGGAGCCCTCAGCCGCGTAGCGGCGGTTTGAGGGCGTAGCGGAGGCCGAGGTCGTGCGTCGGCGCCGCTGCGGGGTTCGGTCTTCGGCGAACACGTGGCTGTGCGCGTCGAACCAGCCCAGCAGAACTGGCCCGTAATATACCTCATATAGCTCGTCATCTATCTCCATCAGCCCAACCGTCTCTCGCGCCAGGACCTCGCTCAGGAACGTCCGCTCGCCTCGCCATTTCAAGCTGCCCTGCTGCGAGATCCGGCGCAACTGCATTCCGCTCGGGTAAACGATCTCCGCTACACGCGCCGGATACAGCCGGTCCGAGCCCACGTAGAACTCCGCCGGCGTCGCGTATTCAAGCGCCTCGTGCGGCCGCTGCGCGTTGTACTCCCGCTCGAATCGCGCGAACGCCTCTTGCTGCCGCCGCAAATTCGCCGCCGGCGGCTCCGCCGTTTCCGCTTTCAGAGTCTGGTGCATCCGCTCGTGCCGCCCGTTCTGTTCCGGGCAGCCGGGCTCGATTCGCTCGTGCCGGATGCCCAGCCGCATCCACCACATCGACAGCCGGCTCAGCCCGCCCGGCGCCACGCTCGCGAAAGGCGGCCCATTATCGGTCCGGATCGCCAGCGGGAGGCCGTATTCCCGAAACACGGACTCGAACACGGCCCGCACGTGCGGCCCGTCGGCTTTCGCCACTGCGCGACAGCGCAGCAGGTATCGGCTGTAGCCATCAGTGATCGTCAGCGGATCACAACGCGCCCCATCCCCGCACCGAAAATGCCCCTTGAAATCCGCCGACCAGACTTGATTCGGTGCCTTCGCGTGCGCCAGCGGCTCGGTTTGCCGCGGCGTCCGCCGCCGCTTCCGCCTAGGCTGGCTCAGCCCCTCGCGCCGCAGCAGTTCTCCCATGCTGCTCGCCGCCGGCCACCTGAGTCCCCCAAAGTGCCGCTCCAGGTATGCTTTCAGCTTCCGAGCGCCCCAGCGTGGATGCTCCTCACGCAACTCCACGATCGCTTTGCCGATCTCCTCACCCATCCCATGCGGCTGGTGCGCCGGCGCCCGGTGTCGATCCTCAAGCCCTGCTTCGCCCTCCTCTTCATACCGCTTCCGCCACTTGTACGCCGTCTTCCGGGAGATGCCGTACACGCGGCAGATCTCGGCTACGCTCTCCTCTCCCGTCGTCATCTCTGCTATCAGCTTGCATCGCTCTTCCAAAGCCGTCCTCTCTCTCCAGGGCATCTGCCCAGTTTCGGAGGCCAACGTCGGTTTTGGAAAGTGTTACCTATGTCCCCGGTCTGATCTGTTACCCATGTGCCCGGTACGGACC
>JAEZIJ010000162.1 GCA_023436715.1 Acidobacteriota bacterium | reverse complement strand
GCGTTTACCGAGCCGCGACCGTAAGGGCGGTTTGGCAGCTAGCCTGCGCCCACCTCCGTTACGACGAACTCGCCCGCCTCGCCGATCTCGACGGTGAACAACTGATCGAACCCCTCCTCCAGGCTGGGGGGCTCCAGCCGCTTGAGCGTGCTTAGCAATCCTGGAATCGGAATGGCCTGCCTGCCGGGACGCCCCGCGTTTCGACTGATCGCCGCGCGCGCCTCAGTACGGAAAAAATAGCCCACTACCCGGAACCCCGCCCGTCTCGCCGCATCGATATAGACCTTGCGCTCGGCTGCGAGCACGTTCGTATTGTCGATAACAAACGGCTGCTGCGCTGCCAGGCACGCCTGCAAAAGAATGTGCTCGCGGTTGCGTGTCCGCAGCATGTCGAGATTCAAGCGGATGTGCGTGTGAAAGAAGCGTTCCCGATAGAACGTCGTCTTCCCCGATGCCTGTATGCCAATCAGGATAATCGCTTCCATTTCAGCCAGTTCCGCCCGTTTCGGCGCGTTCGCATACGATGAGATTATGCCTGTCGCGAAGACTTTTGTGTGGGTTCTGCTGTCCGCTGCGCTCGCCGCACCTCAGGGTCTACCGCCGGCCGGCGCCGAAAGGTCATTCGACCTCACCGCGATAAACAAGACAGTCAGCCCGTGCGACGACTTCTACACGTACGCCTGCGGGAACTGGCTGATGAGGAACCCCATCCCCGCGGACCAGTCCGTCTGGGGCCGGTTCAGCGAACTTCAGGAGCGAAACCGCGCCATTCTCCGGCAGATTCTCGAGGCCTCTTCCGCGAATGACCCGAAGCGCGATGCCGTTACGCAGAAAATCGGCGACTTCTATTACGCGTGCATGGATGAAGCGGCAGTCAACCGCAAGGGCATAGCTCCCCTCAGGCCAGACCTCGACCGGATCGCCGCCATGCGCGATAAACAGGCTCTCGCCGGCGAAGTCGCCCTGCTTCAGCGGAAAGGGGCGAACGTCCTGTTCGATTTCACATCCGGGCCGGACTTTCACAACTCCACGATGGAAATCGGGCAAGCCGACCAGGGCGGGCTTGGCCTGCCCGATCGCGACTATTACCTCAAGCGGGACCCCAAGTCGGTCGAACTTCGCAAGCGCTACGTCGCGCACATGACGAAGATGTTCCAGTTGCTGGGTGAAACGCCGCAGCGGGCGGCCGCTGACGCATCCGCAGTCATGGACATCGAAACCGCCCTCGCCAGAGGTTCGCTCGACCGCGTCCAACGGCGCGACCCCGCGAAGGTGTACCACAAGATGACGGTTCAGGAACTTGCGGCGCTTTCGCCTTCTTTTGCCTGGCCCAAGTACTTCGAAGGCGTGCATGCGCCGCCCATTCAGGCCCTCAATGTGGCCGTCCCGCAGTTCTTCAAGCAGATGCAGGCCGTGCTTCAGCAGACCGCTCTCAATCAGTGGAAGACCTATCTCAGATGGCATCTGGTCCACGCGTCCGCTCCCTACCTTTCCGATCCGTTCGTCAAAGAAGACTTCGATTTCTACGGCCGCATCCTGACCGGCGCCAAGGAACTGAAGCCGCGCTGGAAGCGCTGCGTCGCGTTTACCGATAGCGATCTCGGCGAAGCGCTCGGGCAGAAGTACGTCGATCGCACGTTCGGCGTTGAAGGCAAGCAAAGGACGCTGAAGATGGTTCAGGCTATCGAGAAAGCGATGGCAGACGGCATCAACCGGCTTACTTGGATGACACCCGCCACCAAACAGAAAGCTCTCGCCAAGCTCCATGCCGTCACCAACAAAATCGGCTTTCCGGAAAAATGGCGCGATTACTCGAGCGTCCGGATCGTGCGCGACGATGCGCTTGGCAACGACCGCCGCGCGACGCAGTTTGAGTTTCAGCGCCAGGTCGACAAAATCGGCAAGCCGGTGGACCGCGCCGAATGGTTCATGACGCCGCCAACCGTTAACGCCTACTACGACCCCACTCAGAACAACATCAACTTTCCGGCCGGCATTTTGCAGCCCCCGTTTTATGACAACCACATCGACGACGCCGTGAACTACGGCGGCATTGGCGCCGTCATCGCGCACGAACTCACCCACGGGTTTGACGACGAGGGCCGCCAGTTCGACGCCCAGGGCAACCTCCGCAACTGGTGGACCGCACAGGACGCCAAGGCTTTCAACGAGCGAAGCGCCTGCTTCGTCAAGCAGTACTCGAGCTTCACGGCAATAGACGACATCAAGCTGAACGGTAAACTGACGCTCGGCGAGAACACGGCTGACAACGGCGGCCTGCGCATCTCGCTGATGGCGTTGTTGGATGCCATTGGCGGCAAGACGCTCCCGAAGATTGACGGCTTCACCCCTGAGCAACGTTTTTTCATCGGCTGGGGACAGATCTGGTGCACGAATATAACCGATGAGGCGCGCCGTTTGCGGGCGCTCACCGACCCGCATTCGCCCCCGCGCTACCGTGTGAACGGTGTCGTCCAGAATATGCCCGAACTCCAGCAAGCCTTTTCGTGCCAGTCCGGCCAGCCGACGGTCCGCCAGCCTGTGTGCAAGGTTTGGTGAAAGTTCTCCGTTTATAACGGTGTTGAACGATGTAAAATAACCCGGAATGGTTCCCGACACGCAGGGTCGCCCGCAGGAACATGCTGTGCGAGAGGAGTTGCAGCGAATTCTGAAGAGCACGGCATTTCGGGGAAGCAAGCGCTGTATCGCTTTTCTGGAATACACCGTCGAAAAGGTCCTGGCCGGGCAGGGCGATGCCATAAAGGAACGCACCCTCGCGGTTGAGGTATTCGGCCGCGCGCCGGAATCGGACCTCTCAGAGGACTCGATCGTCAGGGTTGGGGCAAGGGAAGTGCGGCGGCGCCTGACCCAGTATTACGGATCTCCGGAAGCCGCCAGCGACCAGATCGAGATCGAACTTCCCGCGGGGTCCTACATCCCCGAATTCAAGGCGGTTCATGGCGATCCGGCGCCTGAGTCCCCAGTGCCCCGCCGTAATAGAGTGGGACTCTCCCTGGCCGTGTCGGTTTTCCTTCTGGCGGGCGTTTGGGGCCTGTGGCTTTTCCTGAGGGACCCGGCCGAAGCGGCGCTTGACCGGTTTTGGGCGCCGTTCGTCCGTTCCGGGGCTCCCGTGGTCGTCGCCGTAGCCCACCCTATCGTTTATCACCCGTCGCCTCACGCGGTGCAACTGGATGAGGAACGACGGCCGCCCAGCGACCTCACCCAGCGCGCCATTCAGGTTTCCCCGGGGGCGCTGAGCGGCTCGGACTTTCTTCCCGTGTTTGGCCAGTACGTGGGCTTCGGAGACATGGTTGCGGTTGCGGAGCTACAAAGGTATTTCGCCCTGCGGTCCAAGCCGCTGCGTCTGAGACTCGCCAGTTCCATCGAATTTGCGGACCTGCGCGAAGCTCCCGCTATTCTGATCGGCGGTTTCACCAACCGGTGGACGCTTCAGTTGTCCCAGAATTTCCGTTTTCGCTTCGGCCGGAGCCCGGAAGGGCGGCCGGCGATCGTAGACGGCTCGCAGTCCGCGCGGTTCTGGTCCGCCAGCGGCACGCCGGACAACGGCTCCGATTACCTTCTGCTGAGCCGGATCGTGAAGTCTTCCTCGGGCAATCCGGTCATAATCGCAGCCGGCCTGAAGCAATTCGGCACCGAAGCGGCCGGCCATGTGCTCGCCAACCCTGCCCAACTTGGCGCCGTTCTAAGCGGCCTTCCAGACGGTTGGGAGGGGAAGAACGTGCAGATCGTGCTGCAGGCGCGTATCATCGGAAACACGCCCGCGCCTCCGGAGGTTGTCGCAAGTCACCTCTGGTGAGTGGTACCGGTTAACGTACCAGGAGTTCTAGAACCTCCAGGAAAACATGGGAAAAACTCATTCCCCTTTTGCCCAAACTCTCTCTCTATCCGGACACGGTGGCCTTATCATGGGAATTGCCCGAAGGCTGCGTAACATGAGTAACATCAAACGCTGGTGTCGTGAAGAGGACGGCCAGGACCTGACAGAGTACACTCTGCTGCTGGCTTTTGTCTGCCTGATCAGCGCCGCCCTGCTCCTGACGAATCAAGACGCCATGGCAGCCATCTGGGGCGTTACGGATAACAACCTCTCCACGGCGCTGAACGTGATTCGATAACGCTCGCGCTCGCGAGTTGGATTTCCTCTAATCCATTGCGATACCATGACTGATTCAACGACCGTTGTATGGCCGAAATCAGAACCGCCGGCATCATTTCCAAACCGAATGCACGCCGGGCCGCCGAGATAGTTCCGGATTTGCTGGAATGGCTCAGGGGTCGCGGCATCGCCGTCCGCCTGGATGAGTTTACGGCCGGGTATGCAGCCTCGGGCGACGTGTTGCCTCGCGACCAGGTGCCCGAGGGAGCCGACCTGGTGATCGTGCTCGGTGGCGACGGCACGCTCCTCGCGGCCGCCCGAGCCCTCCGCGGCCGGGAGATCCCCGTCTTCCCCGTGAACCTGGGTGGCCTGGGGTTCCTCACGGCCATCTCCCCCGACGAAATCTACCCGGAACTGGAACGAGCCTTCCGCGGCGAACTCCGCGTCAGCCGCCGCCGCATGCTGTATTGCCAGATATTCAGGGAAGGCGAGTGCTGTTCCGAGTACGAGGCGCTCAACGATGTCGTTGTGACCAAGGGTGACTTCGCCCGCATCATCGACCTCGATGCCTATGTTGACGGCCATTTCGTCTGCGCCTTCAAAGCCGACGGCCTGATCGTCTCCACACCCACCGGTTCGACCGCCTATTCGCTCTCGGCCGGCGGGCCGATCATGTTTCCCCAGGTCGCCGCGCTCTGCATCACGCCGATCTGCCCGCACATGCTGACGAACCGTCCCGTTATTCTTCCCGACGCCAGTGTGATCACGCTCCTGAACCGGGCCGAGGACGACGCCGTTTACCTCACCATCGACGGGCAGGTCGGAGAGCCGCTCAAGATGGGCGACCGCGTAGTTGCCAGCCGCTCTCCTCACGTTCTCCGGCTCATCCGGCCGCCGAGGGCGCATTTCTTCGACGTGCTGCGGGAAAAGTTGAAGTGGGGAGAACGGTGAGGCGCATCTCCATCACCGGCTGGATCTTCATTGGTATGGCCGCCGGCATCGCGCTCGGGACAGCCGCGCCTTCCTTCGCCGTCAGCCTGGCCCCCGCCGGCAATATTTTTCTTCGCCTGATCAAGTCGATCATCGCCCCGCTCATCTTCGCGACCCTGGTACACGGCATTGCCGGAGCCGGCAGCCTGAAGGCGATGGGACGCATCGGACTGAAGGCGATCGTCTACTTCGAGATCGTCACGACAATCGCATTGTTTTTGGGGCTCGGCGCCGTGAATCTGGTGCGCCCGGGCGAAGGCATGAAGCTGGAGCGGCAGGCCTCCGAAGCCGCGCTGCCGCAGGTAAAGCAGTCTCTGGGAACCGTGCTGGAGCATGTGTTCCCGGCCAGCATCATCGACTCCATGGCGCGCGGCGAGGTGCTGCAAATCGTCGTGTTCGCGTTCCTGTTCGGAGCCGCGTGCGCCGCCGCGGGGAGCAAGGCGAAGCTGGTGGTGGATTTCTGCGGCTCGCTTTCCGAGGTGATGTTCCAGTACACGCGGTATGTCATGTATCTGGCCCCGATCGGTGTCGGCGCCGCCATGGCGGTAACGGTGGGGAGCAAAGGCTTTTCGGTGCTGTTCGGACTCGGGAAGCTGATTCTGACGATGTACGCCGCGCAGATCCTGTTCGTGATCGGCGTGCTCGGGCTGGTCGCGATCGTGATGCGCATCCCGGTGCGCCAGTTCATCCGTGCCGCCCGCGAACCGTTCCTTATAGCCTTCTCTACCGCGTCGAGCGAAGCCGCCCTGCCGCGCGCGCTGGAGAACATGGAACGCTTCGGCGTGCCTAAGCACATCGTGGCATTCGTCATCCCGACCGGTTACAGTTTCAATCTGGACGGCAGCACGCTCTACCTCTCGCTCGCCGCGATGTTTGTTGCGCAAGCCGCCGGCGTCTCCCTGTCATTCGGCCAGCAACTGCCCATGATGCTGACGTTGATGCTTACCAGCAAAGGAGTGGCGGGCGTGCCCCGGGCTTCGCTCGTGATTTTGGCGGGCACGCTCACGACCTTTGGTCTGCCGCTTGAAGGCGCGGCGGTGCTGCTCGGCATCGACGCGGCAATGGACATGGCCCGCACATCGGTCAACGTGCTGGGCAACTGCCTCGCCACGGCAGTGGTCGCCCGGTGGGAAGGCCACTCGTTCGACGAATCCGGCATGCGCGCCGCTGTTTGACCGGAATCAAACCGAAACCGGGCCGCGACCGCGAAGGAGCGGTTTACGCCCCGACCGGCCTCGCAATGCCGAGCTTTGCGTACCAGGGTTTGGCCTGCTTGATCGCGTCGTTCACCGCATTGATGTTCCGCACGCCTTCACGCTGCAGCCATTCCTCGAGAGCCTTGACGCCGCCTTTCCCGTACACGGGGATGCCATCCTTCCATGTCGCGCGGCCGCACAGTACGCCGGAAAAATCGGAGCCCGCCTCCGCGGCCATCTTCAGCGACTCCACAAATTGCTCATTGCTCACACCGGCGCTCAGGTAAATGAACGGCTTTGTCGCAACCGCGGCCGCACGGCGGAAGTGCTCCTGCGCCTCTTTGCGGGTGTACGCCGCCTTCCCCTTGAATACGACGCTGCCCTCGACGAAATGCGCGTTCACTGGCACCTCGACCTTCAGCACGTCCACCCTGTACTGCGGCTTGGTGAACTCCTGCATGCTGCGCGTAACGATTTCCGGCTTCCGTTTCGCGTATTCCAGGCCTTTCTCGTCTCCGTCCTGCGCATCGTAGCCTACGAATTCGAGGAAGAACGGAATGTCGTACGCCTCGCACTCGGCGCCGATCCGTTCGATAAACGCGTGTTTCACGTCGTTGATGTGCGCATCCTCGAACGGCGTGTAATAGATGAGCACCTTCACGGCGTCGGCGCCCCAATCGGCAATGCGCTTGACCGAAACAGTCTCCAGTAAATCCGGCAGGCGGCCCGGCTGCGTATTGTCGTACCCGCTCTTTTCATAGGCGAGCAGCAGGCCGGCGCGCCGGCTTCGTGCCTTTGCGGCGCCCAGGCCGTACTCGGGATCGAGCAGGATGGCGCTCGCGTGCGGCGTGAGCACTTTTGTGACGGCGGTCTTGAACTCCGTCATCATCTCGAAGGTGACAGCCTTCTTGTCCACGCCCTTCGCCAGGGCCAGGGACTTCTTCAGGCTTCCGCGCTGGTCCATAGCGGCAGCGGCGATGATCCCGGCATCGTTCGCCAGGGCCTTCATCCTGTTCAATTTGTCTTGGGAAATAGTCACGGCGCCCCCCTTGACCGCGATTGTAGCATCGCGAGGGAGCGCAATCCGGCGACGGGCGGCCCGTAAGTGGGCCGCCCATCGGTACTCAATGAGGGAAGGGAACTAAGCTATACCGTGGCCGCGTAGCGGTCAGCCATCTCGGCCATCGGGATGGGCTGATAGTCGCCCGCGTGGCCGGCCTGTCCGAACGCCGTCATGCGAGCCATCACGACCTTCTGCATCGCCTCGCGGGCGGGCTTCAGGTAGCTGCGCGGATCGAACTCCTCGGGCTTCTCGGAGAACACCTTGCGGATGGCGCCGGTAATCGCGAGCCGGCTGTCCGTATCCACGTTGACCTTGCGGACGCCGTTGCGGATGCCGAGCTGGATCTCCTCGATCGGTACGCCCCAGGTCGGCTTCAGCTTCCCGCCGAACTGGTTGATGATGTCCTGCAGGTCCTTCGGAACGCTGGAGGAGCCGTGCATCACCAGGTGAGTGTTCGGAACGCGCTTGTGGATCTCCATGAGGCGATCCATCTTCAGCGTTTCGCCGGTCGGCTTGCTGGTGAACTTGTAAGCGCCGTGGCTGGTGCCGATCGCGATGGCGAGCGCATCCAGGCCGGTCAGCTTTACGAACTCTTCGGCCTGTGCCGGGTCGGTCAGGTGCGAAAGCCCGTCCAGGCCCGCGCCGTGGCCGTCTTCGATTCCGCCGAGGCAGCCGATTTCGCCTTCCACCGTGACGCCCTTAGCGTGCGCCATTTCAACAACTTCGCGCGTGACCTTCACGTTGTACTCGAAGGTTGACGGCGTCTTGCCGTCCGGCATCAGCGAGCCGTCCATCATGACGCTGGTGAAGCCCATGTCGATGGCGGACTTGCAGGTCTCGACGCTGTTGCCGTGATCCAGGTGCAGCACCGTCGGAATCTCCGGGTAGATCTCCGTCGCGGCGACCATCAGGTGATACAGGAACTTATCGTTCGCGTACTTCCGCGCACCGCGGCTGGCTTGGATAATGACCGGCGACTTGGTTTCCCGGGCTGCTTCCATAATGGCCTGGATCTGCTCCAGATTGTTGACGTTGAACGCGCCAACGCCATAACCGCCCTTGGCTGCCTCGTCGAGGACCTGTCGCATGGGGACTAGCGGCATTGCGTAATTCTCCTTGGTGTGAAATAAATCCGGAAAGAGGGCCTAAACGCCCGTAAAATGCTTAAACTACGAGGTTAGCACAGGTCTGGAAGATTGTGGGCTGTGGGCTGCCGGAGCCGCGCCTAGCCGTCTACGATCCTTCCATCGAACATATGCACGATCCGGTGCCCGTACGACGCCACGTTGGGGTCGTGCGTGATCATCAGGACTGTCTGGTTCAGCCGCTCGTTCAGGTCGCGGAGGACGCTCAGCACCGTCGCCGAGTTCTTTGAATCGAGGTTCCCGGTGGGTTCATCCGCGAGCAGAAGGGCGGGTTGGTTCACGATGGCGCGGGCTATGGCGACGCGCTGCTGCTCACCGCCCGAAAGCGCGCGCGGCTTGTGCTGCAGGCGATGCGTGATTCCGAGCAGGTCCAGCACCTCGCGGAACTTCTGGTCATGCGCCATGTCTTTGCCCGCGATGTGCCGTGCGATGGCGATGTTGTCCGCCGCACTCAGCGTCGGCAGCAGGTTGTATTTCTGGAAGACAAAACCGACCATCCGCCGGCGCAACGCCGTGCGGTCTCTATCGCTGAGCCGCGACAGATCGTCTCCGTCGATGAGCACTTCGCCCGAAGTTGGGGGCGTCAGGCCGCCTAGAATGTGAAATAGCGTCGATTTCCCCGATCCCGAAGGACCCACGACGCACAGAAACTCGCCGCGCTCCACGGACAGGTCTACCCCGCGCAGCGCTTCCACATCCACGTCGCCTGTGCGGTATACCTTCCGCAAATTGCGGACTTCGATGATCGGTTTACTCATACGACAGCGCCTCGATCGGATCCTGCCGAGCCGCACGCCATCCCGGGTACGCCGCTCCAAGCAGCGCTCCGGTTAGTGCGATGCTTCCCGCTATCGGCCACCAGTCCGGCACAATGAGCTGCGAGAGGGACGCAGGCACGAGGGTCATGATGAGCCAGCGCGTGCCGTAGGAGAACCCGATCCCCAGCACGGAGCCGAGCACCGCCAGCAGGAACGTCTCGCGGAACAGAAGGCTCAGCACGAACGACGGGGAGGCGCCGAGCGCCTTCAAAACGCCGATTTCGCGTGTGCGCTCGAGTACGGCCGTGTACATCGAGAGAAAAACCACCAAAAATCCAACCACAACAGAGAGCCCGATAATGACCCAGATAAAAGCGCGCAGCCCGGGAACATTGTCCGCCGAGAACAGCGAAACGAATTCTTCCATGGAATAGATCGGATACTTCTCGAGTTTCGCTTTGAAGTCGCTGATCACAGCAGCCGTATTTGCGGGATCGTCCACCTTCACGTAAATCTGACTGATCTTGTCCGTGTTAGCCGTCAGGTCCTGGAGGACCTTAAGCGGAACGACAAGCCGCGCGAGCCGCCCTTCCTCTATGATGCCGCAGACGCGCCAGTTGCGGTTCATCAGGTTTAGTGTCGAGCCGGCATGCAAACCGTTCTGCCGCGCGTAGTACGTGTCCACGAGGATCTCGTCAGGTTCGCGGGGCGGCCGCCCCGCCCTATAGCGGAAGCCGCCGCTCATGCGAGTGAAGGCGTCCAGATCGATGCCGGTCACCAGGGTAGTGCCGCCGGCCGGGTGGACCATCGATCCGAGCGCCATCTTGACGTGCGGCTGTTTTTCCACCCATGGAACGTATTTCTCCGGCATGGGAGACGTACTGAAACTCAATGCCGAACTGCCCTGCGGGCGGATGATAATGTCGAAGCCTATGCCTCTGGCGCGCTTCTGGGATTCGGCAAGCATGCCCTGGCTCAGCCCGACGATGGTCAGCATCAGAGTGACTTCAAGACCTATAGCCACGATACCGAGCGCCGTACGCACCGGCCGGAATTTAAGATTTTCAATGACGAGTTTATTGACCAATTCCCTATCTTATTCGAACAGAGCTGGGCTGTGCAGATGGTGCCGCTCGGGTGAGACCCGGCGCGCCGCAATGATCGCCACACCGCTCCCTCACGGTCGCGGCTCGGAAACGGGATCAAACGGAGCCGCGACCGCGGAGCGGGCAGCCAAAGCGCTACAGCCACAAGCTCATCCGCTTGGAGCGCAGCAGCCAGATGAAGAAAGGTCCACCCACGAGCGCGGTCACCACGCCGACAGGAATCTCGGTGGGCGCCAGAACCGTCCGCGCCAGTGTGTCGCAAACCGCCAGAAACGAGGCGCCGAGCAGAAAAGAGCAGGGAATCAGGATGCGGTGGTCCGCTCCAAGCCGCAATCGCAGCGCGTGCGGCACGATGAGCCCGACGAACCCGATCGGCCCCGTCAACGCCGTAACCGACCCCGTCACGAACGAGCCCAATATATACCCGGTCACGATCAGCCGCGACGTGTTGATGCCGCGCGCCGCCGCCCAGTCCTCGCCGACGGCCATCAGGTTCCACTCGCGCGCCTTCGCGAACACGAACCCGAGCGCGGGCAGCACTCCGGCGGCCAGCCACGCCAACGTGGAATACTCCACCGAGTCGATGCCGCCCATCAGCCAGCGCACGATTGCAAACGTCTGTCCGAAGGTCGCGATGTACTGAAGGAACAGGATGCACGCCAGGCAGATCGTGTTGATCGAAACCCCCGCCAGCAGCAGGGTGAACGACGACATCCGCTTCCCCTCGGTCGCGATGCCGAGCACCAGCATGAGCACCAGCGCCGCGCCGGCGAAAGCGCAAACCCAAACCGCGGGCAGGCGCGCCACCTCGCCCCATCCCAGACAGATCGCGATCACCGCACCCAGCGACGCGCCGCTCGAAACACCCAGCGTGTACGGAGTCGCGAGCGCGTCCCGCAGCATCGCCTGAAACAGCACGCCCGCTACACCCAACGTTCCGCCCGCAAGCAGAGCGAGCAGCACACGCGGCAGCCTCGTGTAGAACAGGATTTCCTTGTCCGGCGACTGCCCCGCGAACGCCCGCGCCAAACTGATCGAAGCCGACCCGATCAGCGGCGCGATGCAAAGGGTGGCTGCGGCGACCGCCGCGGAAATCGCGATAGCCAGCCAGAATTTCCGAGGCGTGAGTGCCTTATTCTCCATACACGATCCACGGCTTGCCGCCCGGCCCGCGCTCGACTTCAGACCGCACGCCGAACACGCGCATGATCATCTCCGGCGCCAGCACCTCGCACGGCGCGGCATCCGCCGCCACCCGCCCACCGTGCAGCAGCACAATACGATCGGCGAAGCTCGCCGCCAGATTCAGATCGTGCGTGACCGCCACCACCAGCAGTCCCTTACGGCTCAGGTCGCGCAACAGGCGGTAAATCGCTACCTGGTACTTGATGTCGAGATAAGTCGTGGGCTCGTCGAGCAGCAGCGTTCGTGGCTGTTGCGCCACCGCCGATGCCAGAATCACTCTCTGGCGCTCTCCACCGCTCAGCGAACGGAAGTCGCGCCCTCGGAACGGCAGCGTGTCGGTCGTCGCCATCGCGCGTTCCACCGCGCTCCAGTCGTCCGGAGATTCGAACAGGCCGTCACAGTGCGGAGTGCGTCCCATCAGAACCACCTGCTCCGCCGTGAACGGGAATTCCATTTTCAGGCTTTGCGGCAGGAAGCAGACCTCGCGCGCGAAGCCGCGGCGAGGCCATCGCAAAACTTCCCTGCCGGAGTATTCGCACTTTCCGGAGTAGCCTGGCCGCAGGCCCGCCATGATGCCGAGCAGCGTCGATTTGCCCGCGCCGTTCGGTCCCGCGACGCCCACGAACTGCCCTTCGGGAAATTCAAGACTCGCGCCGTCAAGCACCTGGGCGCCGTTGTAGCGCATGCCGACTTCGCGGAGCGAGTAGAGGCTCAAATACCGGCCTCCGGATGCAACATCCTGGCGAACTCGCGCGCTGCATCCACCACCCGAGGGCCGGGGACGACGAAGATGTCCGATGCTACCGCGAACACTCGCTTCTGCTTGACCGCCGCGAGCGAAGGATACCTGCTCCACAGCGCCACAACCGCTCGTTTGGCCCGATCGGTGACGCCGGCGGTTTCGGCCATCTCGCCCATGTCGACGATCACTTCCGGGTTCCTCGCCAGCAACTCCTCGGCGGTCACTTTCGAATACTGCGCGATCGTATCGCCGAAAATATTCCTGCCGCCCGCCAGCGCCATCACCTCTTCAAGATACGATCCCTTGCCCGCGACAACCAGTTCCGTGAGCGTCCCCGGCGCGCGCCCGACTACGAACACAACCCGGCGCGGGGGCAGCTTCGCCGTGCGCTGGCGCACCTCGTCCAGCGATCCGCGAATCCGCCCGGCGAGCGCGCTCGCAGCCACCTGCGATCCGGTTGCTTTGCCGATTCGGGCAATCGAATCGTAGATGCCCGCGATGGTTCCGTCATCCACCTCGACCACCTTCGCTCCTGCCGCCGAAAACCGCACCGCCTGCCGCACGCCGCTGATTTCGGCTATCACCAGGTCCGGCCTTAGCGCAGCGATCACTTCCAGGTTCGGCTGAAGATAGTTGCCGATTTTCGGCTTGCGCGCCGCTTCGGGCGGGTAATGGCAGAACGTCGTCACGCCCGCCACGCGGTCGCCGAGACCCATCGCGTACAGCATTTCGGTGATGCTCGGCGAGGTGGAGATAATGCGCGCGGGCCCGGCGGCCAACAGCACCGCCGGGACGAACGCCGCGCACAAAAAGCGCTTCACCATTCCAGCCGCAACCCTCCATGCACACCGCGCGAGAGTGCCGGGTAGCCCAGGATTTCCTCGTACCGGTCGTTCAATAGGTTCTCGACGCGCACGAATGGGACTACGTTGCGATGCACCCGGAGCGAGCCGGAAGCGTACACGTTCTGGTACCCGCGATTGCGAGTCACCCCGAACATGTCGGTATCCTGCCGCTCCCCGACCAGCACCGCGCCAGCTTGCAACGTCCACCGCCGCGGCGTGAGCGTGACCGAAGCGGCGCCGGAATTCCCCGGCCGCCGCGGCAGTTCCTGCCCCGTGCCGTTGAACAAGGCGTTCGGCGAACTCGACTTCGTGATGCGCGTCCACATTCGCGTGTAGTTTCCGTTTAACGATATCCACGAGGCCACGCGTCCCTGGGCCGTGAACTCGAATCCGCGCGCGCGGCTCGCCTCGATATTCTGCCACGTAGAAGGCGTCTGGGTGAATGCGAACGTGATCAGGTCGCGGAACGAATTCGCGAATGCCGAGACCTCGGTCCGCAGCCTCCTGCCGAAAAACTCCTGGACAACGCCGGCGTCGTAGCTGGTGGTCTTTTCCGGCCTCAGGTCCGGGTTCCCCACGAACCACGGATCGCGTGCAAAGTTCTGGAGCAGGCTCGGCTCCGTGATGCCCACTCCGGCGCTTGCCCGCAAATAGGTCGATCCCGCAACGCGATAGCTCACGGCTCCCCGCGGGGTCAGCTTCGTGCCGAACGCGCTGTTGCGTTCCAGCCGCATGCCGCCCGAGAGAAACAGCCGCCGGGCCACCACTACCTGCTCGTGTACGAACAGCCCATGGTTGTCGCGGTTCACATCGTGCCCCGTGATGTCGCCATTCTGCCGCTCGAACTCGTACCCGAATACCGTTGCGCCGCCGGAGTGCGTCAGCGTGCCCTGGTAGCCGAAATCCTTGCGCGACGTCAGGCTCAGATACGGGTCGGAGGGGTAGGGCAGCATGGATTGCTTCACCAGTCGCAAGCCGGGCGGCGGCGTCGTGCCCGGGTCCACCAATCCCTCGAAGTACGTGCGGGGCACCGGCTTCGTTGTGTCGCGCACGAGCGCGGCGACGTTGTATTCCATTCCGTTATCGACGAACAGATCGTGCGAGCGGTGATAGCTGAACGAGACCTGCTGTACGAAATTGCGGCCCCTCACATCCTCAAGTCTCAACCCCGCCACCGTGTCGCGCGTGGCCTCGCTGGCGCTGAGATTGTAGATGTGGTAAGCCACCTGGTTCGGCGTGCCCAGCATGGAATCGAAGCTGCGGAACACGCCGCGCACCTGCGTCGATGGCGAAATGCGGAACCCTGCGTTCGCCGTGCCGCTCGTGTTTCGGAAGTAGTCGTTCTGGTACTCGCCCACGGTGTGGAACTGCTCGGCTCCGAGCGCGTAATCGAACCGCGCGCCCGAGCCCCCTGTGAGGTTTGCCATCCAGCGGTCGGTCTGGAAACTGCCGCGCTCGTAGGAAACGGAACCGTGCGGCCGCGTGGATTCCGGATCGCCGCGCCGCGTGAAAACCTGGACGACGGCCGACGACGCCTCGGCGCCGAACAGCGCGCTTTCCGGCCCGCGCACCACCTCGACGTGATCCAGCGCGCCTGAAGTGAATCCGGCGAGGTTGATTTCTCCGCCGGGGTCGTTCACCGCAATGCCGTCCACCATCACCAGCGTGCCCGTGCGCTGGCCGCCGCGCGCGAAAACTTCCGTCAGGCTCCCCGGACGGCCGTAACGCGCCACCTGTAGCCCTGGCACTTCGCGCAGCACGTCGCCGAGGATCGGGAACTGCCTCTCACTGAGTTCCGTGCGGCTCACGATGCTGGCCGCTACCCCGGCTTCCTCGACGGTGGTCTCCCGCCGCGTGGCCGAAACCACTACGCGCTCGCTCAGCCCCGCGACCGGAAGCTCGATGTGCGCGCCCGAAACAAGTTGTACGTGAATTGTTTGAAAGCCCGCGGCGGAAACCGCGGCCTCGCACCGTTCGATTTTCGGGAGCGAATATCGCCCGTCAACCCCGGTGGTTGTGAACTGGCCCGCACACTCGATGCGGGCATTGGGAATGGGACGTCCGGAAGGGTCTACCACGACGCCGTCGGCGCCGAAAGCGATACCCACCGGAAACAGAAGAGAGCTGGCAAACAGAAGAAATCTCGCGTGGTGCATGAGACGTTCTCCCTCGGAACGAAGTTCTCATCGACGAGGAACCGGTCTCCTGACTCGCGGCTTCGGCGTATCCCTGAGGTTGGGTTGCCCGGCCTTCCCGCTTTCGCAGTGGCCGAACAGCCGTACCTGCCGCTTACAGTTGCGGGGCAGTGGCGGATTCTCACCGCCTTCCCGTTCATTCCTCGTTGTAAGTGAGGGTTGCCTCTAGGACAACCACGTTGAGTATAGCAGAGAACCCGCCTACAGCCCCGCCAAGAACTCCCGCGCGACTTCTGCTACCGGCCGGCGCCGCCCGTCCACCTCATAGTTCAACTTCCGCATCGTCGCATCCGGGAACTTGCCCGCAAGCTGGTCCAGGGCCTCCCTCATCCCCGGATGCTCCTGAAGCGATGCGGCACGCGCCACCAGGGCGGCAGGGTCCGGAGGAAAGGCTTGCCGGTCGTCACGAAGCACCTTGTAACCCGCGCCGCCCAGCATGCCATCGGTGGCGTTGCCGGCAACCAGCGTGACCTGCCTGGCCGCAAGCGCAGGGTACGTGCCGCGGAACTCGATGATCTTCGGCGGCCCGTTCACCGGCAGATTGTAGATTCTCATCAGCGTCGCGTAACCGCCCGGCCGGTCCATGAACTCGTGCCCGATGCCGAGTGTCCAGCCCGGCCTGTACTGGGCCGCTTCACTCAGCGTGGTCACCTTGCTCGCATCGCCCGTCCCGGCGACCATGACGAATTTGCGGTCGAAACCGAGCGGGTCCATCCATACCAGGTGCTGCGCGACATATTCCCGCTTCACGCGCTCCTGCGCGATATCGGCATCGGGGATCGGTTCGAGCTTCAGTACCACCGCGATCGCCGCGCCCGCATATTCCGGGTACACGTCGATCTGGCCCGAAATGAGCGCCTGGTGCGCCATCAGTGTGTTGCCCATTCCGGTTTGCCGCTCGACCGTCATCTGAAGCTTCTTCTCCAGATGCTGCGCCACAATTTCGGCCAGGATCGCCTGTTCGGTGGAATCTTTCGCGCCGACCGTGAGGGGCCGCTGCGGCCGGGAGCACCCCGCCAGCACTGCCGCCGCGATTACCAGCGCAACAAGGTTCCGTCCACTCACAGTCTGCATTATAGGTCACTCACTGAGCCCGAGTTCGAGATTTTCCGGAGGATACGTCACGCGTCCCCCAGCGATGCGCGCGAAAGAGGTGAGCGAGTGTGGCTGGGCCTGCCCGCGCCCCGTGATGTGCTGTACCTGCACTCCGCGCGCAAGCAGGGCATCCGAGATCAACGACCGGTGGCAACGCCACGGCACCGCCTCGGCGCACATGATGGCCGCCGGTTCCCGTTCCGCCAGGCTCAGCAGCTTTGCGACTCCGGATTCGAACTCCGCGGTGGCCATGTAGTCCGCAAATCCGCGGAAGGACGCGTTGCGCCAGCCCGCGTTCGGCGAATCCTTGCGTGCGTGCCGCAGGCCGCCCAGTTCCTTGA
This sequence comes from Acidobacteriota bacterium, assembly GCA_023436715.1. Taxonomy (GTDB): domain Bacteria; phylum Acidobacteriota; class Terriglobia; order Bryobacterales; family Bryobacteraceae; genus Fen-330. Next base: position 9,894 of record JAEZIJ010000162.1, on the reverse strand, counting down.
GGTGCGTGTACTCGATCCCTTCGCGCCGCAGCGCTTCCGGCAGCGTTTCGGCGTTGAATTGAGGATTGTGGCGCGACCGCGGAACGGTCCTGACGTCCACCAGCCGCCGTATGCCGTGCTCTCTCAGCAGTTCGGCCAGTTCCGGCAAGGTCCGCGTCGAATGCCCGATCGTGAATACTTTCATGGGATCCAGATCGTTACAATCTGAGGTTAACGCTACGATACGATTCGCACCTATCCTCGCGCTATTGGCGGCCTCCGGGGCGCTTGCCGCTACCGGCGAGACCGCGATTCTCCACCGTGCGCTAACAGGCGGCCGTCCCGATCAGCGCCAGTTCAAGGAATCCCCAGGTAGGAGAACCAATCGGAGCGCGGCAGGGTCGCCGGTATCGATCTTGACTGGCGTGAGGCGGCCTGCATGGAGGCGCTGCAACTCGACGTCTTGTACATTGAACGGCGCAGTAAGCGCGCCAGTCACGCGTCTCCGTTCCAGATTCTGTTCGAAGATGACGCTTGCCAGCGTGCTGCCCCAGATGACGGGCCGCGATTGGCCGTTGACCGTGATCCCGATCTCCACCGACGCGGTACACGCTTCCGGAAAGATAGCGCAGCGGTCGCCCGCGTCGCCGCAGATGGATTCGGGGTCGGCAAGTAACTGCGGTCCGAGCCGCTCGAGTTCCTGTGCGGAACGGGCGCCCAAAAGGACGGCACCGCGGATGTTCCCTCTGGCTGTGAAGACCACCTGATAGAAGAACCGGTGATAACGGCAATTCGCGACAGAGCGGGACAGAAGATCCTGGACCGGCGCCTGCTCCTTAGGCCGTTCAGCAAGGCTCAACGGCGCCGAAACGAGCCGGAGGCGCCCGCTCGCCCCGGCGCGGTACCGGGCAACTTCGGTCCCTATGTAGTTCGCCAGGTCGTGTTTCAGCGCCCCTTCCCGGAAGTAGGCTTTTTCTAGCCGCAAGCCCATATCCGGGCGCAGGTCCACCCACCCACCGGCGAGGCGCGTATAGCGGCTGGCGATCTCGGGAAAGGGAGTCTTTTGCAGATCGGGGGACTGGAGCACGTAGCTCGGCTGCGCGGGGATGACCTGAAACAAGCGCTGCGATCTCCTGGCCGCGCACGAGAAAGTGAACAACAGAACGAACGTGAGGAGGAGTGGCTTCATATCAATCCCGTTGGGAACCGATTCTCCGACAGCGACGATATCACATGCTGCAGTCGCGGTGACGCTCACCCCGCCGTCCCACCGCGCATCTGCCTGATAGCAGGTAACAGTTGCGAGCCGGGCCAGTGACGGGTGCAGACCGTTCGAGCGGCGTCGCCTGCTCGATGCAATGAAACGGCGGTTCACGACCGCTTCGAGTTCAAGACAAGTCACAGGGATATGATCGTTGTTGAACTCGACTCACATTTTTATGGACCTAACCGACGTTGAAGCTCTGAAGGCCGGGATCGGAAAGCAAGTCGTTCTGGGATTCCGCGACGGTGAGGTCACTTTGGCCGAGCCGCATGTTATCTCGGACGAGGACTCGGATATCTTCTACGATGTCGTCTCGACGAACCGGCCAGAACGGTACGCGAAAGCCGGTGCGGCGTATCTAGCCTCCCTTTCAGACATCGATGTGGTTGCTGGCACCGAGATCCTGACGGCGCTTATCCGAATACTGTTCGCCCCCGATGAACATCCAGTTTTCATCGACGGCACTGCGACGGTCGAGGGATGATCACGGGCAACGCCGAGCAGTTCGCAACGAGGGCGCGAGAGGGTTTCGGAATCACTGTTGACGCTGCGCATCTCGCGATGACCTTACCCGAACTCGCATTGCACCTACGTCGCTTCAGGCGGTAAAAGCAGCGAGGGGGTGAAACCCTGCCGCACCCGCCACCCAAAGTGGTCGTAAAGTGCCCTCCTGGAGAATGAGGCCAGCCGGACGGTCGGTCAGGTTCCGAAATCGGCATTTCGCGGCAACTACCGAGCCTAACCCGAGTGCCGGGCAAACATTCCCCAAGATCACTGTTCCTATTTCCAATCGATCTTCTTGTACGCAGGATCGTACACCCGCTCACCCCATTCACTCTTCGCATAGTCGTCGTCCGCGATTGAGATCGCATCGAGTTTTGCGTAATCGGCGGGCGAAGGACTTTTCCCTGAGGCCTTCGCTCGCAAATAGTCATTGCCGTCGATCTTCGTATAAAACGTGATGACTAAGTTTCCGAGCGCATAGGAATTCACCATTACGACACCATCATCGGTCGCAACGGAAGGGGGCCTCTGCTTGTATCCGAACCCGTTACTGCCGAATCTCTGCCGCAGGTAGAAAAGGGTCGTCTTTCCGAAACGCAAGCCCGGGAGATCACAACGCGGATCATCGTTCTCCCCGCCCCAGTCTGACTCCATGAAGACAATCCTTCCGGCTGAGTTGACCGTGACAGATAGTGAATTCTTATTGGGCAGAATCCACTTTCGTACCTGCATACCCTTGTAGTCATCCGACGCCGAATCCGGGCCGAGCACGGACAGCCTCGATGATCTGTCGCCCACTCGGAGTGCCGACAAGGATTGCGCTTTCAGGAACGTCGATTGACTTAGCGCGATCACCACGGCTGTGGTCGCAACCCCAAAAATGGGGATGATCACCTTCTGGGTAATGGTCGGGTTCACGTACCAACGATACACCACATCAAAAAACGTAAGGCGCGCAGGACCGGATACAGTGCTGCGCAATCAGGCTTACCGCTTGGATCGATCCAGACACAGACCGAAGAAGGACAAAAACTGGAGAACTCCATGCAGTGACCGAAAGTCGCAACACCGGAGAATGACCTCCGACCTCCCGCCCACCCCTCATGCCCCGTCCTCCAGCGCACCTGCCTGATACCATACCCGTATGGCGTGGCTCAAAGCGCAGGACGAGAAATCCACCAATTGGGTCAAGGAGCAGATCGACATCCTTAACCAAAAGGGCTGGTATCACAGCATCCAGTTGCCGGACGGCCACGTACTTGAAGGCGTGCAGAGCATCGATCACCTGAAGGGCCGCATCGCGCGCTTCCCCGTGCCCGAAGACCTCTCCGGCAAGCGCGTCCTCGATGTCGGGGCCTGGGACGGCTGGTTCAGCTTCGAGATGGAGCGCCGCGGCGCGGAAGTCGTCGCCGTCGATTGCATCGACATGGAGAAGTTCCGCATCGCGCACGAACTGCTCGGGTCGAAGGTCGATTACCGCGTCCTCGATGTGGACGAGCTTTGCCCCGCCACCGTCGGCCGCTTCGACATCGTGCTCTTCTTAGGGGTGCTGTACCACCTGCGGCATCCGCTGCTTGGACTCGAGCGCATCTGCCAGATGACGCGCGACATGGCATGCGTGGAATCGTTTGTCATTGATGACGGATTCCAGCCCGGCCCTCACGTCATGGAGTTCTACGAAACCGACGAGCTCGGTGGCCAGACCGATAACTGGTACGGCCCTACCACCGCGTGCCTGCTCGCACTCTGCCGCTCGGCCGGATTCGCGCGCGTGGAACTCGGAGAAGTGGTGAAGCAGCGCGCGCACGTCAACTGCTACCGGCACTGGGAAGCGCCGCCCGCGAACCCGGCCCATCTGCCGCCCGTGCTCAGCGCCGCCGCCAACAATCGCGACTGGACCAACCGATTCCCCAAGAACAAGGACCTCTACGTCTGCTGTTTTTTCAACACGAAAGAGACGGCGCTTACGACAACGGACCTGCGCATTGAACTCGACGGCTACGGAGTGCCCGCGCTCAGCACCACCTCGGTCGGCGGCGACGGTTGGCAGGCGAATTTCTGGCTGCCTTCCGGCCTGGAGCCTGGTTCGCACGAAGTCCGCCTGCGAACGGTGAACAGCCTCTACAGCAACGCGAAAACCATCGAAGTTCTTCCCGCCATCAACGCGCCGCTCCCGTTCTGAAGCGGTGAGCATTTATGCTATGTTGGTCTGAATAGAAATGAGCAGGAACGCACGAGTCGCACTCATTAGTGTATCCGTGCTTTTTGCGCTCCTGGCCATCAACCTCTACATCTTCAGCCCCTGGCACACGCACGGCGGCTCCATCTCGAATCGGCCCTGTAACTTTTCCAGTCTTGAGCACGGCAACGGCGTTCAGGCGTTTTCGGTCGTCATAGTTGCGCCGCCGGCGATGACCGTGTGGCTGCCCGCGGGGCCAGATCCCGCGCTTCGCACTCATGACCTACGCGTGCCCTGTGCCGGGCGCGCACCTCCAGCTTAGTTTTCCGGCGTAATCACAGTTCGTTGGCGAAGTTGGTGGAGGTGTATGCGAAATCTACTCCTGTATCTTGTGGCGGGCCTCTTTCCGGGCGCCCTCTGTGCAGCCGATGCCCTCACTGTGGACCAGGCGGTCGCCGAAGCGCTGCAACATAACCTGGCGCTGCTGGCCGAGCGCGCGAACGTCGACATCGCCCGCGCGCGCATCATAGCAGCGGGCCTGCGGCCCAACCCCGTGTTCTCCATCGGCGGGAACCACCTGGACCTGCTCGGCACAGGCTTCAACAGCATCAATGCCGGCGGCCCCACGGAACTGGGCATGCACACGGAATTCACTCACGAGCGGGCAGGGAAGCGCCGGCTGCGGGTCGAGGTGGCCGAGGGCAGCCGCGCGGTCGCCGAACTTCAATTCCGCGACGCCGCGCGCAGCGTCGTCCTCGATGTCCAGAACGCATTCGTTGACGCTCTGCTCGCCCGCCGTTCCGTTCTGCTCGCTCGCGAGAACCAGAAGTCCCTCGACCAGATCGTCGAGGTCAACACAACGCGCGTGCGCTCCGGCGACCTCGCGGAAATCGAACTGATCCGCTCCCGCCTCGCCGCGCTGCAATACGAGGCGTCGGTCAGGCAGGCTGAACTGCGCGTGCGCACCGCGCTCACCAAGCTCCAGACTGCGATGGGCCGCCCGCGCCCCGATCCTGCCTTCGATATCATCGGCGACCTACGCCGCGACACCGTCACACCGGCCCGGAGAGAGCTCGAAGACACCGCGCTCGACACCCGCCCGGACCTTCGCGCCCTTGAGCGCGATTACGAGCGCGCCGGCGCTGAAGTGCAGTCGCAGATCGCTCAGGCCAAGCCGGACGTGACACTCGGAGCCGACTACATCCGCCAACAGGTGAACGCCAAGGCCAATTCGCTCGCCTTCTCCCTCAGCGTTCCCATTCCTGTTTTCAACCGCAACCAGGGCGAGATCGAACGCGCCCGCCAGGAAAAGCGCCAGATCGAACTTCGCATCGCCGCCCTGCGCGCGTCCATCACCGCGGATATCGACACGGCCTACGACCAATACCTCACCGCGCGAAGCCTGCTGGAATCCATCGAAGGCAAGATGCTCCAGCAGGCCCGCGATGTGCGTGAGATCACCGATTACAGCTATCGCCGCGGCGACGCTTCGCTCCTTGAACTTCTCGACGCCCAGCGCGCGTTCAACGAAACCATGCAGGGCTACAACGAAGCTCGCGCCGAGTACGCGCGGAGTCTTTACCTACTCGATTCCATTTCCGGAAAGGTGACTGTTCCATGAAGACGCTCTTCCTCGCCACAATGTTCGCTCTGCTCGCAACGTGCGGTTGCGGCCGGGGGCCACAACCGGTTCAGGCTTCGAGTGCCGCTCCGGCGCCCGCGGAGCCCTCCGGCGTCTTCACGCTGCCTGCCGATTCGCCAAAGCTCGCGCACGTTCAGGCCGCTCCGGTTCGGATGGTGGACGTGCCGGTCGATGAAGTCACCGCGCCCGGAAAGGTCGAAACAAATCCGCACCGCGTCGCGCACGTCGTAATGCCTACGCCCGGGCGGATCAGGCAGGTATTGGTGAGGCTCGGAGACCGCGTGGACCAGGGCCAGCCTCTGCTCGCTGTCGAAAGCGCCGAAGCGGGCGCGGCCGCCGCCACGTGGCGGCAAACGCAAGCGCAACTGCGCCAGGCAAGCGCGACGCTGCGCAAGGCCCAGGCGGACCTGAGCCGTGTGCGCGACCTGCACGAGCACCGCGCTGCCGCCGCCAAGGATGTACTCAACGCCGAGAACGAGCTCGCGCAGGCTCAGGCCGCCGCCGATCAGGCGCAGGCCGCTGCGGAGGAAGCGGCGCACCGCTTGGAGATTCTTGGCTTGAAACCCGGCCAGACCAGCCAGGACCTCGTCGTGAAGTCCCCCATTTGCGGGAAGATTGTCGAAATCGCCGTAGTGCCCGGCGAATACCGGAATGACACGAACGCCAGCCTCATCACCGTTGCCGACCTCAGTACGGTCTGGATCTCTTCCGATGTACCGGAAACCGCTATCAGGCTGGTCCGTACGGGTGAGGCCGTGCAGGTGGAGTTCGCCGCCTACCCCGGCGAGGTCTTCCGCGCCCGTGTGACGCGCATCGCGGATATGGTCGATGCCCAGACCCGCACCATCAAGGTGCAGGCGGAAATCGCGAACCCGGGCGGGCGCCTTCGCCCCGAAATGTTCGGCCAGATCCGGCACAGCCACGCCGTGCGCTCTATGCCGGCTGTACCCGCCGGCGCCGTGCTCCAGCGCAACGGCGAGACGCTTGTTGTCCTCGAAGAAGCTCCCGGGCGCTTCCGCGAACAACCGGTCACAGTTGGTATGCGCCGCAGCGAACTCGTGCCTGTGCTCTCCGGCTTGAATCCAGGCGATCGCGTCGTGGTGGACGGGGCCATGCTGCTCAATCGGAATTGAGGTACTGCAAGTGATCATCAGGTTGCTTGAGACTGCGCTTCACCGGCGCTTCCCCACCATCGCGTTGACTGCCGTGATGGCCGCCTTCGGAATCTGGGCTTTCCGCCAGCTCAAGATCGAGGCCTACCCGGACATCTCGGAGACTCAGGTCGTCGTGGTCTCGCAGTTCCCCGTGCACGCCGCCGAGGAAATGGAACAGCAGGTCACGGTTCCGATTGAGCGCGCGCTCAACAGCGTGCCCAATGTCATCGCCCGCCGCTCGCGCACCATCTTCGGCCTCTCCGTTGTCGAGCTTACCTTTGCCTACGGCACCGACGATTACTTCGCCCGCCAGGTCGCCATGGAGAAACTGCGCGATGCCGAACTACCCGCCGGCGTCGAGCCCACGCTCGGCCCGCTCACGACGCCCACCGGCGAACTTTTCCGCTACGTGGTCGAAGGCAACGGCTACGACGAAATCCAATTGCGCGAGTTGCAGGATTGGGTAATCACGCCACGCTTCCTTCAGGAGAACGGCGTCGCCGACGTAGCCGCTTTCGGCGGGCTGGTGAAGCAGTACCAGATCGAAGTCAGCCCGATGGCGCTCGAGAAGTACAACATCTCCATCGCCCAGATCGCCCGGGCGGTCGGCGCAAACAACATGAACGCGGGCGGCGCGCTGCTCGATAACGGCCAACAATCGATGGTCGTGCGCGGAGTCGGGCTTCTCCGCACTCCGGAAGACATCGGGAACGTCGTGCTGGCCGCGCCCAAAGGGGTGCCTGTCTTTGTACGCGACATCGGGGGCGTCAAGGTCGGCGCCGCGCCGCAGACCGGAATTTTCGGCCTCGACTCGCGCACCGGCGGTGTGGAAGGACTCGTCCTGATGCGCCGCGGCGAGAACCCGAGCGAGGTGCTGGAGGGGATCAGGAGCGCCGCCGAGGAACTGAACGCCGCCGTGCTGCCCAAAGGCGTTCGCATCGTGCCGCTCTACGATCGCTCGGAACTGGTGAACAGCACACTCCACACCGTTGCGCGCACGCTGGTCGAGGGTCTCGCCATCGTGCTGCTCGTGCTCTTCTTTTTCCTCGGCAGCATGCGGGCGGCGCTCCTCACCGCGCTTACCATCCCGCTCTCGCTGCTGTTCGCGTTTGGCTGTATGTATTTCTACGGCATCCCCGCGAGCCTGCTCAGCCTCGGCGCTCTCGATTTCGGCATCATCGTGGACGGCACGCTCGTGATGGTCGAATTCATTATGCGCCGGCTTGATAAGGAGGGTGCCGGGGCGAGCGGCCCGGGCATGTTCGAAGGCATCCGGCACGCCGCTCTCGATGTGGTGCGGCCCATTTTCTTCTCTCTGATGATCCTCGTGGCCGCCTACCTGCCGCTGTTTACGCTGGAGCGCACGGAGCGCCGCCTCTTCACCCCGATGGCGTTCACGATCTGCGCGGCTCTCGCCGGCTCGCTGCTGCTCTCGCTTACGCTGGTGCCCGCTCTCGCCACCCTGCTGTTCCGCAACGGATGCCGCCACTGGGATAATCCGCTCGTCGCCCGCCTGGGACGCGTTTACAGCCGTACTCTCGAAGTCTCGCTTCGACGGCCGGCCGGCGTGCTCTGCCTGGCCGGCGCCGTCGTCGCCGGAGCCTTCGCCGTAGGAAGTGCGCTCGGCACGGAGTTCCTGCCCCAACTCGACGAAGGCGTGATCTGGATTCGCTCTAACCTGCCGCCCGGCATCTCGCTCGCGAAATCCTCGGCGATTGCGTCCGACATCCGCGACATCATCCGCAAGTCCCCCGAGGTGCGCTCGGTCGCATCGCAGACTGGCCGCGTCGATTCCGGCACAGATCCTTTCGGTCCCAACCGAAACGAGTTCCTGGTCGTGCTCGCGCCCTATTCCACCTGGCAGCGTGGCAGAACCAAGCGCATCCTCGTTGAGGAACTCTCCTCTCGACTGCGCTCCCAAATCCCAGGCGCCGATTTCAATTTCACCCAGCCCATCATCGACATGGTCACCGAATCCGTCACCGGCTCCTCGGCCGACCTCGCCGTCATTATCAACGGTCCTGACCTCGACAGACTCCGCTCCCTCGCCGCGCCCACTCTGTCCCTGCTTCGAAGCATTCCGGGCGCGGCGGATTCGGCCATCGAGCAGGAAGCCGACCAGCCACAGCTCCGCATCGCGCTCGACCGCTCAGCCCTGGCCCGCTACGGCCTCGCGGTCGAAGACGTGCAGGACCTGATCGAGCTTGCCATCGGTGGCAAGGCGGTCAGCTCCAAGCTCGACGGCGAACGGAAGTTCGATATCACCGTGCGCTATTCGCCGGAAGCCCGCGTTGACAGCATGGCCCTTGGCCAGATTCTCGTGCACAGTCCCGAGGGGGCCCGCGTTCCCCTGGCCCAGCTCGCTGAGATCGGCGTGGTGGACGGGGCCAGCATCATCGCGCGCCGCGAGAACCGCCGCCAGATTACCGTTCGCACCAACGTCCGCGGCCGCGACCAGGGCAGCTACGTTGCCGAGGCGCAGCGGCTGTTCACCCAGAAAGTGAAGCTGCCGCCCGGCTATCACGTAGTCTGGGGAGGCCAGTTCGAGAACCTCGATCGCGCGCGCCGCCGCCTCGCCTTCATCCTGCCTGTCACCGTGGCCATCATTTTCGGGTTGCTCTACTGTGCCTTCGGTTCGCCCCTGCGTGCCGCCCTCGTTCTGGCAAACGTGCCGTTCTCGATCGTCGGGGGCGTCGTGGCCCTCTACCTCCGCGGCATCAACCTGAGCGTTTCCGCGGCGGTAGGCTTCATTTCGCTGTTTGGGGTTGCGGTGATGGTGGGTGTGCTTTATATCGCCGAGATGGACCGCCAGCGCGAGAATCTGCCGTTGCGCGCCGCTGTGCTGGCCGGGGCCGGCGCGCAGCTCCGCCCCTTGTTGATGCTGATCGTCGTGGCGATGCTCGGAATGGCGCCTGCCGCCCTGGCCAGCGGCATCGGTTCAGACATACAGCGTCCGCTCGCCACAGTAATCCTGGGCGGGCTGGCCTCCACTCTCGTTCTGACGCTGCTTGTGCTGCCCAGCCTGTACTATGTTGCGGAAAAAGGCGCCAGGTGAAGCGGTTGTACCGGCGGTACGAAGCCGAAGGAGCCGAAGGACTGGTGCATCGCAACGCAGGGCGGGGATCGAACCACGCCAAGAGCGCGGCCTTCCGGCGGAAGGTTCTGAAGATCG
>JAEZIJ010000035.1 GCA_023436715.1 Acidobacteriota bacterium | reverse complement strand
TATCAGGGCACGGCCTTAGCCGTGCCGCAACGGCCATGAGAAGCCCCGGGCTTTAGCCCCTGTCCATGAACAAAAAAAGGCCCACGGCGAACACTCAGCCGTGGGCCTCTCCAGAAAGCGAAATCCTAATTGCGGCGCTTCAGCGTGGGGCGCTCGTCCTCGTCGCCGCCTTTCTTCGAATCGCCGCTCCCATCGTCCACCGTCGTGCCGGTGCCCGGCTTCTTCCGCAGCCTCGGCTTGTTGAGGTCCTTGCTATCGACCTTGTGCCGATTCTCCATCGCCACCAGTCGCGCCTTAACGCTGTCGAATTCCGAAGTGCTCACCACATATTCCGGCTTGGCCTTCAGGATTTCCTGAATGTTCTTCTGCGCGGACTTGATCCGGTCGTCTGTCAGCGGGTGCGTAGAGAAGACCTTCGCCATCGTCCCCGGCTTGCGCTTCTCCAGCGTCTGGAGCTTCTCGAAGAAGTCCACGAACGCCGTCGGATCGTACCCGGTCTTGTACAGGTATTGCAGCCCGAGCAGATCGGCCTCCGACTCCATGCCGCGCGAGAACTTCAGGAACGTCACGGGGATCAGAACGCTGGCCGCCTGCCGCACGCCATATCCCGTCCAGCCGCCCATGAAAATCAGCGGGATGGTGGCGAAGTTGGCGATAGTGCCTTTCGTGGCCTGCCGTGTGCCGTGGCGTGCCGCCACATGCGCAATCTCGTGAGCCATCACGCCCGCCAGTTCCGCTTCCGATTCCGCCTTCATGATCAGGCCCGAATTCACGAAGAAGAAACCGCCCGGCAAGGCGAACGCGTTCACCTCCTCGCTGTCGATCACCTTGATCGTGAAGGGCACCTTCGCGTCGGAGTTGCGCACCAGGTTCTGTCCGATCCGGTTCACGTACTCGGAAATTACCGGGTCGTCGATCATCTTGGCCTGGCGCTCCACTTCCTGCGCCAATTCCTTCCCGAGCGCGATTTCCTTTTCGAGTGAGTAGATGTTGACCCCGCGCCCCACGTCGCGGTTGCCGATCTCGTCCGGGTTTTTCTTCTTGTCCTCGGCGAAGCCTGCCTGGGGGGTCAGCAAAGCCAATACCGTAATCAAGGGGAGTGCGAAAGCGGACAGCCGTCCCATATTACCTCCTGCCGGGAACCCTTTCTCGATTATACTCCGGGAACTCGGACCGCATTGTTTCATTTCTCCACACTGACGGTCTCCAATGCGCCGCCTGCATCGCCATTCCTGAGTTGGGCCTGCTTATTTAACGTATAGTTGGAGAGATGGGTTGCGACACTTCTGAAAAAACCTCCGAGTCCGTCACACTGCCGTTGTGGGAGGCCTACCGGGACCAGTTCCCCATCACACGGGAAGCCGTATACCTCAACCATGCCGCGGTGGCGCCGCTCTCAAAGCCGGCGGCCGACGCGATGAAGCACCTGGCGGACGACGCGTGGCGCTTCGGTTCCTGCCACTACTCCGAGTGGATGGAGACGTATGAAGGGCTGCGCGTGGCTGCCGCCCGGCTCATCGGGGCACACCGTGACGAAATCGCCCAGGTCAAGAACACTTCGGAAGGCATCGCAACCGTCGCTATGGGGCTGGACTGGCGCCCGGGCGACAAAGTGGTCGCATTTCACGAGGAATTCCCGGCCAACTACTACCCCTGGAAGCGGCTCGAAACGCGCGGCGTCCAGGTCGAGTGGCTCTCGGTAAACGATCCGCTCGACCGTATCGAAGCAGCCTGCCGCGGCGCCCGCCTGCTGGCGATCAGCTTCGTCCAATACCTGAGCGGCTACCGGGCGGACCTGGAATCCATCGGCGAGATCTGTCATCGCCACGGCGCGCTATTCCTGGTCGACGCCATCCAGGGCCTCGGCGCGTTTCCGGTCGATGTCCGCAAGGCCCGCATCCATGCCCTGGCTGCCGACGGCCACAAATGGCTCCTGGGTCCGGAAGGCTGCGGAATCCTCTACATCCAAAGAGACATACAGGACCAGATCGAGCCGGTGGAGTTCGGCTGGACCAACGTTGCAGGCTACGCCGATTATGCCAGCCGGGATATGGCGCTTCGGACTGACGCGGGCCGTTACGAGTGCGGCACGCTGAACACGATCGGCTGCTACGGGCTTCGCGCCTCGATCGACTTCCTGCTTTCGGTCGGAGTGGAGCGCATCGCGCCGCACGTCCAGGCGCTGGGTGACCGCATCGCCGCCGGCGCCGCGGCCAAGGGATACGAAGTGCTCGGGGCCAGGACCCCTTCGACGGGCGCCGGCATCGTTTCCATCCGCAAACCCGGCCAGGACGCACGGGTATCGGTGAGCGAATTGAGATCCAAGGGCTTCATAGCGGCGCCGCGCCAGGGCTGGGTCCGGCTCTCCCCTCATTTCTACATCAGCCCCGAGGATATCGACAGGCTCGTCGAGGCCCTATAAGTGGCACAGGCCTTCTGGCCTGTGAGCTTTTGTAGGGACCACGCATGCATGGCCCTGTGCTCCCTTGCGGTCGCGGCTCGGAACCGGCTAACGCTTCACAATCACTTCCCGAATCGCGTCGCGCGTCAGGAAAAACTTCACCGCCTCAAATTTCTCGAACACCTTCTCCACCGCACGATTGTTGAAGAACTGCGCCGGACGCCGCATCTCGCGGAAAGAGAGATGGAGAGTCTTTGCGTCGGAGATCCGGTAGTAATGCGCCGGAATGGAGTCGGCGCGCTCTTCGGCATGGAACGTTGCGAGCAGGTAGCTGCCCGGCCTGAGCGTGCGAAGCAGGCGCTCGACGACGTGCTTGAGCAGCGATGGGGCAAGGTACTCCAGGCTATCCCAGGCCAGGACGCCGTCAAAGTGCCCGTCCGGGAAAGTAAAGCTCTGGCTCAGAAACTGTTCGGCCCGCGCCAGTTCCCCCTGCTTTTCGAAGAAGTCGCCGCCGCCGAATGCCAGGTCGAGGCTCTTGAGCAGGTCTTCCGAGTAGATCTTGTGGCCCAGGTTTGTGATGAACCCGACATTGGCCTGCGAGGCGCCCGAGAGGTCGAGGATTCTGAGGCCTTGCCGGCCCTGTATATGGCTGAAGAACTGATCGAGACCGTTGCTATGCCGGGAGTACACAGAGCCATCGCTGCCGCCTTGGCCGTCCAGGCCTCGCGGGGAGGCCTGGAAAGCCCGCTGCGAAGGTGCAGGCTGCGCTGTGCGTGAGCTGCCGGTCGGCTCTGCTCTGGAAAGAATCTTCCAGCGATCGATAAACAAAACGCGCCTCGAAACGTTATCGCTTCGGTTCGGCCGTACCCGTGGACACGGGCGCTGCTGCCGCCGGTGCCGGCTGCTGCTGGGCCGGGCGCTGCGCCGGCTTCGAGGATTCGGCCGTCCTCACGATGTCAATGCTTCCCTTAAAGTATGCGCCGTCCTCGATTATGATTCCACCGGTCTTTACATCGCCGACCAGTTTGGCATCCTTCCGGATGTCAATCTTCTCGGTGGCCTCGACGTTGCCGTTTACCGCCCCCAGGACCACGACCTCGCGCGCGCGAATGCCCGCGGCCAGTTTAGCGTGCGGGCCAATCGTCAGACGGTGATCCGGAACTTCGACGGTTCCCTCCATCTCGCCATCCAGATACAGGTCCTCACGGCTTAGTATCTGACCCTTGATGATGACCGATTTACCGATCGCCGCCACACCGCGCGGGGCCTCCGGTGCGGCTGGCCTGGCGGGAGCGGCAGGCGCGTGCACAGGTGAGACGTCCCGTGCCGTTTCTAGCGGGTTAGCCGGAGTCGCAGGCGGCCTCGGCGTGTAATCTTCTTCCCTGCGTTTATTCCACATTCAACTGTCTCCGTCCTATGTAAAAAGCTTGACAATTGCTTCCACAGGCAGTGCCGTGGATTTCTTTATACTATAGGCCTTGCCGCGCAAAAGGCAAAGGTGAAAACGACCATTTCCGGAAAATTGAGCGCAACAGTGGGTATGCCCGAGGGCCGCTGCGGGGTGGAGCCTGGCCGTTCCCCGGCTCCGGACCCTCCTTGCACTCCGAAATCCTTATACTGGACAGGGAACTCCCTATGAAACCAACCCGCCGAAGCTGGGCTGAGCCGTTCAAGATCAAAGTGGTTGAGCCCGTTAAGATGACCACGCGCGAGCAGCGCTGCCGCGCGATCGCCGAAGCCGGATACAACACCTTCCTCCTCCGTTCCGAAGACGTCTACATCGACCTGCTGACCGACTCCGGCACCTCCGCGATGAGCGATTGGCAGTGGGCCGGCATGATGCTGGGGGACGAAGCATACGCCGGGAGCCGCAACTTCTATCACCTCGAAGAGGTGGTCAGGGCCTATTACGGCTACAAGTACCTGATCCCCACCCACCAGGGCCGCGGCGCCGAGCATATCATCTCCCGCGTGCTCATCAAGCCCGGGGACGTCGTGCCCGGCAACATGTACTTCACGACGACCCGGCTCCACCAGGAATTGGCGGGCGGGCGTTTCGTGGATGTAATCATCCCCGAGGCGCATGACCCGGCGAATCTGCACCCCTTCAAGGGCAACGTCGATCTGGCGCGGCTGGAATCCGTCATCAAAGAGCACGGTCCGGAGCATATTCCCTACGTCAGCGTGGCGGCGACCGTAAACATGGCCGGGGGCCAACCGATTTCGCTCGAAAACCTGCGCAAGCTGAGGGACCTGACCGCACGGTACGGCATCCGCGTCATCATGGACGCCACGCGGCTGGCCGAAAACGCCTGGTTCATCCAGCAGCGCGAGCCCGGTCAGGCGGGAAGGTCAGTCGCGGAAATCGTAAAGGAAGCCTGCTCGCTCACGGACGGCTGCACCATGAGTGCGAAGAAGGACGCCCTGGTGAACATCGGCGGATTCCTCGCCGTGAACGACCGCGATGTCTACGACGAGGCCAGCAACCTGGTCGTGGTATACGAGGGTCTGCACACCTACGGCGGCATGGCCGGGCGTGACATGGAAGCCGTCGCCCGCGGCATCGAAGAGGCCATGCATGACGACCATATGCGCGCCCGGGTCGGCCAGGTGCTGTATCTCGGCGACAAACTGCAAGAGTGGGGCATTCCGATTGTGCTGCCGGTAGGCGGCCACGGCGTGTTCCTGGATGCGAAAGCGTTTCTTCCCCACCTGCCTCAGGAACAGTACCCTGCGCAGGCACTGGCGGCCGCGCTCTATCAGGATTCGGGCGTCCGCGCCATGGAACGCGGCATCGTTTCGGCCGGCCGCAACAAGGAGACCGGCGAAGAGAACAAGCCGAAGCTGGAGTTGGTGCGCCTCACGATCCCCAGGCGGGTCTACACGCAAGCGCACATGGACGTGGTAGCCGAATCCGTCCTGGCCGTCTACGAAGAGCGCGAGAGAGTCGGGGGGCTGAAAATGGTGTACGAGCCACGGTATCTGAGGTTCTTCCAGGCGAGGTTTGAGCGGCTGTAAGGCGGCGCAGAACGTGGATCCGTAGAACGTGGATCGTAGGTCGAGTACTCGGCCGTCCACGATCCACGTTCCACGATCTTCGCGCCTATAATGGAGTGTGCAGAAGGCCAAGGATCTCCAGGCGGCCCTCCAGCGGACCGAACAGCAAGTTCAGCTTTTCCAGAAAATCAGTCGCTTCATGGCGAGCGAAATGACCCTGCAGGACGTCCTGCAAGGCATCGTCTCCCTTATTGTCGAGTTCATGGCGTGCGACTCGTGCCTGATCTATCTCATAGATAACGATAAACTTGTACTCTGCGCCTCCAATACGCCGCACCCATCCACAATCGGCAGCGTACGGCTCAAAATGAATGAGGGGCTGACCGGGTGGGTTGCCCAGGAACGGCGCCTTCTGGCGATCTCCCGCGAGGCCTACCGCGACCCGCGATTCAAAAGCTTCCGCGATCTGCCCGAGGACACCTACGAGGCGTTCCTCTCCGCTCCCGTGATCGCGCGGAACCGGGTGGTAGGGGTCATCAACGTGCAACACCGCATGCCGCACCAGCACGCCGGCGGCGAGATGGAACTGCTCACAACCGTCGGCGAGCAGATCGGCTGCCTGCTGGTCCTGGCCCGTATGGAGCCGACGGCTGTCGAAGCGGCAAACCACGTTGAGCTGGTTTTGTCTTCCGGAACGATCATTCCGCGTTCATAATCGTGATATGCACGCAATCCGGTTTGCGACCCTCGCCCTGGGGCTGGTTGCAGTCTGCTCCGCCGCGGCGGCCGAGCGGTGGAAAGTCCTTTACTTCCACGACGAAGAAGATACGCGGCTTTCCATAACCGCGCTCGAGTTCACGGACCCGCAGCACGGCATGGCTGTCGGCTACTACACCCGGACCGATCAGTCCGGTAAGCCCAAACCCGCTGGACTCATCACCAACGACGGGGGCAAGACATGGTCGCCGGTGCGCCTTCCCGCGATGCCGGTGTCGTTGTTCCTGCTCAACGACCGGCTGGGATGGCTGGTCACGCCGGACCGCATGTGGCGCACCACCGAGTTCGGCAGGGATTGGCAGTCCCTGGCCAAGCTGAACAACGCCGAGCGCGTATGCTTCCTCGACGAGAACCGCGGATTCGCCGTCGGGCCGCGTAAGTCGGCTTATGAGACGAGAGACGGAGGCGAGCATTGGACGAAGCTGGCCGCCGCCGACGAACCCAAGACGACGAAGGATCACACCGTCTATCAAACCATTGAGTTTGTGAATCCGAAGTCCGGCCTCATCACCGGGTGGAGCAAGCCGCCGCGAAAGAACAGGAAACGGGTACAACTTCCCGATTGGATCGACCCGGAGGAGCGCCCTCGCGAACTGCCCGGAACGGCGATCGGGCTCGAGACCGCTGATGGTGGCGCAAGCTGGAAGCCGGCTCAGAGTTCGATGTTCGGCCGTATTACACGAGTCCGCTTCAGGCCGGACGGTGTCGGGCTGGGGCTGATTGAGTTCTTCGATGCTTTCGAGTGGCCGTGCGAGGTGATGCGCATCGACTGGCGATCGGGAAAGAGCGCCAGGGTGTTCCGCCAGAAGAACCGGAGGGTTACGGACGTGGCGCTTCCGGCCGGCGGTCCGGCGTACCTGGCCGCCGTCGAGCCTCCGGGCGATCTGCCGCGGTCGCCTGTGCCCGGCAAGTTGAAGATTCTGCGTAGCGAAGACTTCACGAACTGGACGGAAATGCAGGTAGACTACCGCGCGGTGGCAAACCGCGCCCTGCTTGCCGCGCCCGCGCCGGGGCAACTCTGGGTGGCTACCGACACCGGCATGATCCTCAAGCTGGTGTCCGAATAGCACTGGTGGAACAGGCCCTCCTGGCCTGTTCAATTCAGATGTAAATTCATGCCATCGAACTGAAAACAAAAGATTAAATATTTTCAAAATTTTGTTTGACTGTACTTGGGATTCGCGCGAATATGAAATTGGTTCCAAGAGGTTCGCGGAACAGCGAGCCACGCGGAACGAAACGGATCGGGAACGATGATCCACCGGTGGCAGGCGTAAACCTACCATCGATGGGGAGCGAACGAAACCGAACGTTTCGCGGAGGCAAGCTTCCCGAACGGCACAAGGTCCGAGCGTTGAAGCGGAGGGATTCAGAAGTCCCGAAGCAGAGCAAGGGCTGGTAACCGTCGGGGGCATCGAATCGGTCGATCAAGCAACGGGCCGAAGGCGTTGATCCTCCCCGGAAACCCGAAAGGGCCAGGGAGAGGAGCTTTTGACCGAACGGGCTCGAAAGAAGGTTCGGTGTGGCGCTGAAGTAGGAGGCCAGGAGCGACGAACCCTTAGAGGCAGTCCCGTAAAGGGATTTTCACTAAGGGCGAGCGAAAGGCCAATGCGAGGCGCCGGCTTCACCGGAGACAGCACCGGGGAACGTCCCGAGCACTGATCCGTAACGGCCTAACGGCCTTACGGGGAGCGAAAGACGAACCTGCAGGGGTCTCACGGTGCCATGTCCGAGCCGGCATGCAGGCTGGCGGGCGAGCTGGCAAGCGGGTCACTTGGAACCATTTTTATTTTAGGCTTTAGTCGCTTTCAGCCGTTTTTCCCACCGTTTGAACGTGAATTTTTCACGCCGCCGCCGGAAGCTCACGAAGTTGATCCGGCAGTACTCACACCGGAATGGCTTGGCGCCAAGGCTCATGCGAAGGGCGGTGAATGCCGTGATGCGGCAGTCCTTTTCGGACCATAGGCTGAGATCCATCCTCCAGCATTCCGGGCAGCGGGCATAACGCAGGCTGGAGAGGTGCCAGGTGCGATCCACAAATCGCTGGCGGCAGTCACGGCAGCGCAGGGGACGTATTCCGAACAGGGTAACACAGCGTTCGGAGAGATTACGCAGCCGGGAATAACGAAGATTTCTGCTGCCGCAACGAGGGCACGAGATAGGCAAACCGCTACACTCCCGCGGACAGCGGGTTTTGCTTGTGCGCCGCTACATAGGCGTCAACGTACCGGCTGAACGCTTCCTGCAAACGAATCCGCGTGTTTCCGGCTTGGCGCATGGGCCGGTGCTGGATCGACAGTACCTGCAGCAGTTCGCGCGTGGTGGAGGTGATGAACACCTCGTCCGCCCGCTCGAGTTCCTCCGGAAGCAGCGGCTTCTCGCCGACGGAGACTCCCGGGACTTGAACGGCCTCCAGCAACACTTCGCGGGTGACGCCTGGCAGGCACGCTGAAGCGAGCGGCGGAGTCCACACCTGGCTGCCGTTCGCTACGAAGATATTGGCCGACGTGCACTCGCTGACTTCGCCGCGTTCGTTCAGGAGCAGGACCTCGTCGAATCCCTCCAGTTGCGCCTCTTCCAGCATGGTGAGGTTGAGCGCCCACGAGAGGATTTTCGTGCCGCGGAAATCGGACCCGGCGTGCCGCGCCTGCTCACGCATCGCGAGGTTCACACCGCGGCCCCAATCCTTCAATTTCGTGGTGAGCGCGATCAGATCGAAATCGCGGTCGCACGGGCCCTCCCAGATGCCGCCGCGGTTTCTTACGATGACAACCCGCAGGGTTCCATCGACCACCTCGTTGGCGGCGATCAGCCGCAGCAACCGTGAGCGCAGGTAATCCGGATCGGAAGGAAACGGCACGCGGAGTGCGTGGGCGTCCCGCAGCATGCGGTCCCAGTGCCGCTCCCAGGCGAAGAGAACGCCGCCGGCGACTCGCAGCGTGCTGAACACCCCCCACCCGGAGAGCAAGCCGACCTGACCGGGGGAGAGCACCTGGGCGGAAGCTTCGCAGATTTCGTCGTTATGCAGGATAAGGCGGTCCATTGAACCACTTATTCTAACGGAAATCCGAACCGCCTATCGACCGGAAAACCAGCCTTTTCCATTCCAGTTTGGGAACAGGGCAGGCTTGGCCCGCCGGCAGTCCTCGAGCAGGTCCGGAACGCGGGAGCGGCGCCGCACCAGGGTCTCCAGCATATCCTCCAAGGCATCTTCCTCGCCTTCCATCCACTCCAGCGGAATTTTGCGATACGCCTCGTCCATCACCTCTTCGGGGAAGTGCAGGACGAGATCGAGCCAGGGCTGGAAATCGTCGAGCGAGGCGATGGACTCGTAAACCAGCGGCCGATGGTACAGTCCCTGCAACGGCGAATCCGGAAAATCCCAATGCGGACCGTTGAAAATAAAGCCCTGGTCGATCATCCAGGCGATAAATCCCGTCCGCGCCACCGAGCCCCCCGGAGACCACTGCTTGAGCCGGCTTCGAAAGAACACGGACTGGCGGCCGTCGGCATTCCCCGTCCACTTGTCAAAAACGAGCATGCCGGGAAATTCACGCAAATTCGTCACTTGCTTGAGCAGGGCGTCGGGGATGAAGTCGTAAACGGCGATCCTCTCGGGGTGATCCGGGTAACGGCTGCCGAAATGCCATCCGGGCTCGACCTGGATGGTGCGCGAGCCGAGTTGGATCCCGACCTCAGGGTTGCTCCGGAGGAACTCGGCTCCCACCGAGACAACGACCACCTCAGGCGCGGAGATCTGCAGGTACCGCAGGAACACCGAACCGATCGACTCATTGATCAGCACGCGGCGGTGTTGAGGGTTGTTCCGGAACTTCACCACGTAGAAGCGTCCGTCATCCGCTTCCACAAGATGAGACTGCGCGCCGCCACGCATTTTTCGGATATGGCGGATGGCGTTGAGGGGCATCGGAATACGCTACGCTAGTGTTGCGGATGGGAACAGAATGCCCATGCTCGCGATCCCACTCAAAGGAGAGCCTTCCCGATGGATGAAGAGAATGCCCGTTCCATGCCGCAGCGGAGCAAGGAGGACGTCGCCCTGGACCTGATGAAGTTCGTGGCCATTACCACCGGCTACGGAAAAGGTACGCCGGCGGCTGGATACACCGGCAAGCCCACCCGAACGCCCGAGGAGTACGCAGAAGAGCTGTTGCAGCTATACCGGCGCTGCCGAGCCGCTCTGAACGGCTGATCCGGCGTGTGCTTCGCCGTGAGGGTTTCTCCCCGGGCAGTGTAGCGGCGAAATATCTTTTTCGGGAAGGAGAGGGCGGACATCCCGCCGCCTCTCCCCCGGCCGGTCTGTAGGACTTTATCTCCGTCCGCCCTTCTTTACCGCTTTCTTCTTCGCGGGCGTCTTCTTGGGAGGAGTTTTCTTCGCTGCCTTTTTCGCGGTTTTCTTGGCAGGAACCTTCTTGGCCGGCGTTTTCTTCGCTGGCGCTTTCTTCGCTGCCTTCTTGGCGGGCGCTTTCTTAGCTGCTTTCTTTGCGGCCTTCTTAACCGGTGCCTTCTTAGCCGGGGCCTTCTTTGCGGCCTTCTTTGCCGGGGCTTTCACTACCGCCTTTTTCGCGGGAGCTTTTTTCGGCGCGGCTTTCACAGCCTTCTTAGCCGGTTTCTTCGGTGGCGGCCCCGCGGGAGGCGCGCCCTGCTCTACAGGTGTTGGCGGAAGCTCGGGGGCGGGTTCGGCTGCTGCTGGCGGCGTGGGTTCCTCTTCCTCCTCTTCCTCGTCGTCTTCCGAATCAGGGCCGTACTCTTCGAGGTCGGATTCCAGCTCTACATGCTCATCGTCAAGGTCATCCCGCTCCTCATTGCGAGCGAGCTCGAGAGAATCAAACATTTCCTATGCCTCCTGTACGAGCGTGGTCAACCCCTAGAATAACTCGTTTTAACGGGAAGGCAAGAGCAAAGTTAAGGAAAACCCATGCTCGCATCCAGGCCGGAGTGTCCCCGAATTCTTTGACCGCCCTCGTGCCCGGCCCGCTCCCGGCCGCGCCAACGACGCACCCATTTGCATCGCTATTCGCGGCCCGCAGGGCCATGGGGGACTCCGTTGAAAATCACCGGGCGTGCGCCCGCGAATCTGCCAAACCGGTCTCCCGAAAATCGCCGGGCGTGCGCCCGCGAAACCACGAAACCGCTGCCCTGAAAAGTCGAGCGATTGCGAGTGGGGCAGCCCCTCGGGCTGCGCTGGCCTCTCAGGCCGGCCAAGCTGGGCGGGCTGGGAGCCCGCCGCAGGGCACGGCCCTGCCCCACTGTGCTGGATCGCCTCCATCGCGCATTTTCATTCGTTGGCTGCGGCCCGGTTGGTCGCGGCTCGGATTGACGCCATTGCCCGCGCCAATTTTCATCACTTTTGGCGGGCCGCAGGCCCATGCGG
>JAEZIJ010000258.1 GCA_023436715.1 Acidobacteriota bacterium | reverse complement strand
TTGGTGGATTCACCACCGCACCGGTCGCGTAGTACGGTGGAGGTAGGAGGTGAGGGATGCAGCACCGCCGTTTGGGAAAGACCGGTCCGAGCGTCTCCGCGATTGGCCTGGGATGCATGGGAATGTCGGAGTTCTACGGAGAGCGCGACGACAAAGAGTCCATCGCCACTATCCATCGCGCGCTCGACCTCGACATCGACCTTCTTGATACCACGGACATGTACGGCAGCGGCGACAACGAAATCCTGGTCGGCCGCGCCATCAAGCAGCACCGCAAAGAAGTCGTTCTCGCGACTAAGTTCGGGATCGTACGCGGCAACAGCCCGGCGGACCGCACCATAAGCGGTCGCCCTGAGTACGTTCATCAGGCATGCGAGGCGAGCCTGAAGCGCCTCGGCGTGGACTGCATTGATCTTTACTACCAGCACCGCGTAGACCCAAGAACCCCGATCGAGGAGACGATCGGCGCCATGTCGCGGCTGATCGAAGACGGGAAAGTGCGTTTCCTCGGAATGTCCGAGGCGAGCCCGGCCACGCTCCGCCGGGCCAGCAGCATACACCCGATTGCGGCACTTCAGACCGAGTATTCGCTCTGGAGCCGCGATCCGGAAGACGAGCTCCTGGCCGCCTGCCGCGAACTCGGTGTGGGGTTTGTCGCCTACAGCCCCCTCGGGCGCGGGTTCCTGTCAGGGCAGATCAGAAGCATCGAAGACCTTGCCCCCGACGACTTCCGCCGCAGTTCGCCGCGCTTCCAAGGCAGGAATTTCCAACGGAACCTCGATCTTGTGAGCCGTATCCGCGAGATCGCCAAAGAGAAAGGCTGCACGCCGGCGCAGCTTGCGCTCCGGTGGGTGCTCGCACAGGGCGGTGACGTCGTTCCGATTCCCGGAACCAAGCGCCGCAACTACCTGGAGGAGAACCTGGCGGCGCTCGACGTGGAACTCACGCCTGAAGATCTCGCGCGAATAGACGCGGTGGCGCCGCGTGGCGCGGCGGCGGGTGAGCGATACGCGGCCGGGGGCATGCGCAGCGTAAACCTATGAAGCCGCGCGCCGGCTGCTATCATTAACTTTGCATGCAGCAGCCGGAAAGTCTGCCAACGGTGGTTATCGTGGGCAGACCCAATGTAGGAAAATCCACACTTTTTAACGCGATTACGGGTCAGCGCCGCGCGATTGTCGGCGATGAACCCGGAATTACGCGCGACCGCATTCACGGAACCGCCGAGTACCGCGGGCGCCGGTTCGAGTTGATCGACACCGGCGGCATCGTCACCCGGGATTCCGAGCACATTCCCGCGCAGGTGCTGAAGCAGGCGCGCGTTGCAGTCGGGCGGGCCGTCCACATCATCTTCCTGATCGACGGCAGGACCGAGATCACCGGCGCGGACCGCGACCTGTCCCAACTTTTGCGCCAGTTGGGCAAGCCGGTCACCGTGGCCGTCAACAAGATCGATGCCGCCGCGCGCGAGTCGCTGATGCACGATTTTTATTCCCTGGGATTCAGGGATCTGTTCGCTGTGTCGGCCGAACACCGGCTGGGCATCGAGGATCTGCTCGACCATGTAACCGCGGGCTTTGCCAAAGTGGAAGCCAAAGCCGAGGCGCCGAAGCCGAAGGCACGAGTCAAGGTGGCAATCATCGGCCGGCCGAACGTGGGCAAGTCCACTCTGCTCAACGCTCTGGTGGGAGAAGAACGCGCCATCGTATCGCCGGAAGCGGGCACTACGCGCGATGCGGTGGATGTGACGCATAGCGTCGAGGGCGTCGAGTACGTGTTCGTCGATACGGCGGGGATACGGCGCAAAGGCAAAACCAGGCTGATGGCGGAGAAGCTGAGCGTCGTCATGGCGCGCCGCCACATCCGCATGGCGAACGTGGCCCTGATCGTCGTCGATGCCACCGAAGGTGTGGTCGGCGGGGACGCCACCATCGCCGGATATGCCCACGAGGAAGGGCGCGGAATCGTTATCTGCGTGAACAAGTGGGACGCGGTCGCCAACAAGGACAAGCGCGCATTCGAGGAACAGCTCCGCCGCGAGCTGAAGTTCCTGGACTACGCTCCGGTGATTTACCTTTCGGCGAAGACCGGCGCGGGAGTAAAGCAGCTATTCCGGCTGACTTACGACGTGTATGAGGCGGCTTCGAGGAGGATCGCGACGGGAGAACTGAACCGGTTCGTGGAAACGTTGAAGGACGAGCGCGAGCCGCGGATCATGTACATCACCCAGCCGTCGGTGCGCCCGCCGACATTCGTTCTCTTCCTGGACCGCCCGGGAACCCTGCATTTTTCGAAGGAACGCTTCCTGATTAATCAGATCCGGCAGCGCTTCGGGTTCGCCGGCACGCCCATTGAACTGAAGACGAAAGCGAAGAAGAAGCGGTAGGAAGAGGAGCGTGGATCGTAGGCGGTTTTCCCACGATCCACGTTCCACGATCTACATTTTTACCGTTTTCGGTTCGAGGCCGGCTTTCGCCAGCAGGAAGTACACCACAAAGCCCACGATGTAGCTGTAGACCACCACGGGCTGCGCGTACGTCTTCACTTCCTGTGAAACTGGCAGGAACGGGATGATGCCCACCAGGAAGCCGAGCGCCCACGCGATGTAACCGGCCCAGTTGATCCCGAGCCGCGGTCCGGCCCAGCGCCTGCCGGAGAGAAGGTAATCGGCAGTCATCGCGCCGCAGATCGGGCCGAACGACGCACCGACGATCGTAAACACATTCACCAACTGGCTTGCCGCTCCGGTCACCGCGAGCACGATCGCGACGGTGGCCCCCACCATGGTGCTGGCCATGCGCGGCACTTTCGGCAGCATGGTCGAGAAGCTGTTGCCCGCAATAAACGCGCAGAAGCATGCCGGGGCAATCGACGCGACGGCAAACAGGAAGAACATTGCCGTTGCCATGAAGCCGCCGATCACCGAGATCACCGAACCGTAAGTTGTGCCCGTGAAGCTCGGGTCCATTCCGCGCGCGCCTGCGACCGACATGAGCGGCAGACCGCCTGCGTAGAGGATGGCCGCGGTAATGCCGATCAGGCCGCCGAGCCGGACGTCCTTCTCATGCCGGCTGTTCATGCCGAAGTCGGCGCCCGCCGCGCCCGCGGTGGCGAAGAACCCGATCACGTTCTGCACGATCAGCATAAAGGCGATGTAGGGCTGGGGCTGCAAGACCTGGTACTTCGCGATTCCACCGCTGGTCTTGAGAAACACCACCAGGACCATGAGGAGCGCGATCAGGTTCAGATACAGCGACACCTTGGCGACGAGCTGGATTCCCTTCACGCCGATGTAGGCCATCGCGTAACCCCAGACAACCGCAATCATCGTGAACGTCAGCGTGCCCGGACCGTCCGTGGAGCCCAGACCGCTCAGGATGAACGTCGTCGAGACCGCAGCGTTCACGGCGAACCAACCGATTTGCAGCAGGCCCATCAGCAACCCCGGCATGAGATATCCGCCCGAGGTGCCGAAGGTGGAGCTGCCTACCACGTACAGCGGGTACCCGGTTTTCATGCCGAGCATGGCCGCCGAGTAGTAATAAAGGAAGTAGCCGAGTACGCCCGCCACGGCCAGCGCGGCCAGGCAGACGCCAACTCCACCGGCGCTCAACGTGCCGTCGGCGATCTGTTGGTAGAACACCACCCAAAGGAAGACGCCGGCATAACTCGGCGCAGTGTTGGTGTACCACGGAGCGCGCTTGCCTGTGGGGTTCGGAACTGCTTTGGCGATATAGTCGGGCAACATGAGGCGACCAGTATACTAAACGCGCCCGCGAAACGGTTCCGGAGAAACGGCCCCGAATCACGCCTCCCCCGTATCAGGGCACGGCTTCAGCCGTGCCGCAGGACGCGAACATCACAGGGCTTTATAATAGCCCCTGGGTATGCCGCAAACAGGGGCTGAAGCCCAATGCCTTCCCATGACGCTACGGCACGGCTGAAGCCGTGCCCTGATACAAGGCTCAAGCCACGGACTTCCACTTGCCTGAAGCCGTGCCCCATTTTCGTCCTTGCGGGTGAGGACGGCTTTCTTCATGAGACTTGCCCGGTGATCACGCCTCGTATCAGGGCACGGCTTCAGCCGTGCCGCGGGACGCGAACATCACAGGGCTTTAGCCCCTGGGTATGCGGCAAACAGGGGCTGAAGCCCAATGTCTTCTCATGACGCTACGGCACGGCTGAAGCCGTGCCCTGATACAAGGCTCAAGCCACGGACTTCCACTTGCCTGAAGCC
Source organism: Acidobacteriota bacterium (assembly GCA_023436715.1). Taxonomy (GTDB): domain Bacteria; phylum Acidobacteriota; class Terriglobia; order Bryobacterales; family Bryobacteraceae; genus Fen-330. The sequence continues at coordinate 27,057 of JAEZIJ010000258.1, read as the reverse complement.
GTGCCGCAAGACGCCGCCATCATAGGGCTTTAGCCCCGGGTATGCCGCAAACAGGGGCTGAAGCCCAATGCCTTCTCATGACGCTACGGCACTGCTGAAGCCGTGCCCCGGCCCCGAATCACGTCTCCCGCGCCACGTAGAACTCGATCGCTTGAAAAGATGCGGTACGCACCTGAGCTTCCAGCGAGGAGTAACGAAGGGCGGACGCTCCGCGGCGCAGCGCCTCCACCGCCTCGGGCGGGAGTTCGATGCGGTAGCAGTCGGCCCGGTGTTTATACGAGTACGCCAGGTAGCGCGGCGTGCCGGCCGCGGCGGCCTCGATCAGCGCGTCCCAGAAGCTGCGGCGGCGCAGGAAGCGGCGCGAAGATCCCGTCTCGCGCGAAATCTCGATGCTCGACGCCGCGCCGCGCAGCACGGCATGAACGGCGCGGGCATGAGAGAAGGGGCGCTCGGGATCGGAGTCGGGGAAGGTGGAAAGCAGCCCATCGAGCGCCTCGATGTCGGCGTCCCACCCCGCCCAGCGGAAGCGAGAGCCCCCGCTGACGAGGGTGCCGCGCAGAAGCAGCTCGTGGATACGCTTCCTCTCTTTCCCGGTCACGCCGAGCATCGCCTCCACCAGTTCGCGCAGGGGCATCTCCTTAGCCACCACCGGTGTTAGCGTCATGTACCCGGCGCTCTCCGAACTCAGTTTCACGCGAATGGTCTCGGGGAGCGGCATTGCCTCCAATGTAGCGAATCGCCCACCCCATCGTTTACGATTGAAGCGCCCATGACAGAGCTTGGCGAACTCATCCGCGACGAAATTGCCCGCAACGGCCCCATATCCTTCCAGCGGTATATGGAACTCGCGCTCTATCATCCTGAGTACGGCTACTACCGGCGCGCGCGCGATCCGTTCGGCAAGAGCGGCGATTTTTACACCGCCGAGCAGCTTCAGCCGGTGTTCGGTATCCTCATCTCCACCCGGATTCGGGCATTGCTCGCGGAGTTGGGCGAACAGAAGGACCTCACGGTCGTTGAGCTGGGCGCCGGGCGCGGCGAAATGGCTCAAGCGTTCGCGGGCGTGAAGTATATCCCGATAGATCTCGACCGCGGCGCTCTGCCGGATGCCTTCGAGGGCTGCGTCTTCTCCAACGAGTTCTTCGATGCGCTACCTGTGGAGGTGGCCATATGCCGCTCCGGCATCTTCCGTGAGTTGCGCGTCGGCTGGAACGGCGAGCGATTCGTTTGGTCCGAAGCCGCCCGTGTGGATGCCGAAGCGGAGGAGTATATCGGCCGGTACGCGGCTCAGCGAGAAGAGGGGAGCATTGTGGAGGTGAACCGCGAGGCGCTCCGGTGGACTGAGCGCATCGCCCGCCAGTTGAGCCGCGGTTTCGTCTTCACCATAGACTACGGTTACACCGCGCGCGAGTCCATCAGGTTTCCCCAGGGTACGCTGATGAGCTACCACCGGCACCAGGCGATCGAAGACGTTCTGGCCGAACCGGGGGAGCGGGACATCACCGCGCACGTGCCGTTCACCGCGCTCGAGGAGCATGGAAAACGAAACGGTTTCGAAACGGTGCGCTTCGAATCGCTCGCCCGCACGCTGCTCGACGCCGGCGAGCCCGACCAGTTCGCAAGCGCGCTGGATGCGCCTTCCGAGGCCGAGCAGGCGCGCCGCCGCCTCCAGCTCAAGACTCTTCTCTTCGGGATGGGAGAGACCTTCCGCACGCTCATTCAGCGGAAGAGGTGAGATGCGAACAGGCGGGACAAAATGAAAAAGGCCCCGAACCCTCGGGGCCTCCCTCAGCAGATCTTTTGCTGCCGTGCGAAGTGGCTACTTCCCTTTCTTCTTCGGAGCGGCCTTTTTCTTCGCGGCTTTCTTGGTTGCGTTCTTCATCGATTGATTCTCCCTTAACATCAAGTCTTGCGACCTCGTAAAGATCGCAGCGTGATTCATATATAGATTTGTTCTGGTGGAAAGTCAAGAGAAAAATGCAAATGGACGGTAATGTCGCCTCCTTCCCCGACGAAAAAACGTGGAACGGTGGAATTGTTTGTGGCGAACTTGCTTCCCGGCGCCCGGCGAGGGTACGATTTTGAGAAATGAAGCGCTCCATTTGGCTGCTCGTCGCGATCGTTCTGCTCTCCTGCGGATGCGGGAAGAAGAGAAGAATGCCTTCGACGGCGGCGCCGCGCATCAATACCGAGGAGGTCGGCATCGCGAGTTGGTACGGACACCCGTACCACGGCCGCGCGTCTTCGAGCGGCGAGATCTACGATATGGAGAAGCTCACGGCGGCTCATCGTACGCTGCCGTTCGGCACCATGGTCCAGGTGCACAATCTGACGAACGACCTCGCGGTGGACGTGCGGATCAATGATCGCGGGCCCTTCATCGACGGGCGGATCATCGATCTCTCGCGCGCAGCCGCGCGCCAGATCCAGATGATCGGGCCCGGGACGGCGAAGGTGCGCCTGCGCATCCTCTCGCTCGCGCCCGCGTTGTCGTCGGACTACTACGGGGTTCAGATCGGCGCGTTCCGTGAACGGCCGAACGCAGACAGGCAGCGCGCCGCCATGGAGCAGCGCTACGGTTCTGCCCGCCTGATCAGGCGCGAGGGCACGCCGCCCCTCTGGCGCGTGGTGGTTGGGCGTGAATCGACCATGGAAGGCGCTTCCGCGCTGGCCGGACGCATCGTCGCCGAGACCGGGGCCGCATTTGTAGTGAGAGTAGATACCTCCGCGGGCAACTAGTTTTCCGGAGGACTTCTTGCCCGCGCTTGTCGATGCCCCTTGCGGTCTGGCCGGCCATTCGCCCCGGATCGAGGATGTGCGCCGTCTCATCCGGAAAGTCGGACGCACGCGATCCCCCGTGCTGCTGCTCGGTGAATCCGGAACCGGTAAGGAAGTCGTCGCGCGTGCCATCCACGAAGTGAACCCGGCCGGTTTGTTTGTGCCGATCGATTGTTCCCTGCTCGGCACGCTCCTCGAAACCGAACTGTTCGGCCACACGAAAGGCGCTTTCACGGGCGCAATCGCAAACAAGCCCGGCCTGATTTCACTCGCCGAGGGCGGCACCGCGTTCTTCGATGAGATCGGAGAATTCCCGCTCGATATGCAGGCGAAGCTGCTCCGGGTGCTCCAGGAAAAAGAGATTCGCCCGGTCGGCGGCATTGAGCGGCGCAAAGCGGATTTTCGCGTGATTGCCGCTACGAACCGCGAGCTTGCGCGCGAGGTGGAACGCGGCAGCTTCCGGCGCGACCTTTACTACCGTCTCAACGTAGTCACGCTGCGCCTGCCTCCCTTGCGTGACCGGAAGGAAGATATCCCCGAGCTGGCCGCGTACTTCCTCGAACGGTACGGCGCGTGCCATGAGATCAACCCCGAATTGCTCAAAGTGCTCGTGGAATACGAATGGCCGGGCAATGTCAGGGAACTGGAGAACTGCATCCAGCGGTTGGTGGCGGTAAACTCAGGGCCCTATTTGAGCGCCGCGGACCTGCCCACGGCTCTCGCCGGCGCGCGTGCAGCGGAGCAGGCCGCGCACGATCTGGCGATCCTCAGCGAGGCGGTGACACCCGAGCCGCCGCCGGTCTTACGGTTGGATGAAGTGGAGCGGAAGGCCATCGCGAACGCGCTGCGGCATACGGAGGGAGACAGGTCGCGCGCCGCCGAACTGCTCGGAATCGGGCGCACGACCCTCTACCGTAAGATCAAAGAGTACAACCTGTAAAGTGCCACACTGGCTAGCCGACCCTTTCCGCGATGGCCTTGGCTTGTACGAAAAGCAACAGGTAGTCGGGGCCTCCGGCCTTGGAATCCGTTCCGGACATGTTAAACCCGCCGAACGGGTGCGCCCCCACCATCGCACCGGTGCATTTCCGGTTTAAGTAGAGGTTGCCGACAAAGAACCGATCCGCAGCTTTCTCGAGCTTCTCCCGGTTATCCGTGAAGACGGCGCCGGTAAGGCCGTATTCGGAGCGGTTCGCGAAGTCGAGCGCCTCGTCGAAATCGCGCGCTTTGGTGACTGCCAGGACGGGGCCGAAGATCTCCTCCTGGAAAATCCTGGCTTCGGGCGGAACGTCGGCAATCACGGTGGGACGGATAAAATACCCCTCGCCGTCGCCGGGTTCGCCGCCCGCGATCAGGCGGCCTTCCTTTTTACCGGTCTCGATGTACTGGAGAATGTTCTTGCGGGCGCCGTCATTGATCACGGGGCCCATATAGTTCTCGAGATCCTCGGAGGGGCCGACTTTGATCGCCTCGACCTTTGGCCGCAGGCGAGCCAAAAACTCGTCGTACACCGATTCATCGACAATGGCGCGGGAACAGGCCGAGCACTTCTGTCCCTGGTAGCCGAAAGCCGATGCCAGCACGCCATCGACGGCGCGGTCGAGATCGGCCTCTCTGTCTACTATGATGGCGTCTTTACCGCCCATTTCAGCCACCACGCGCTTGATCCAGATCTGGCCCGGCTGCGGCTTCGCGGCCAGTTCATTGATGCGCAGGCCGACGGCCTTCGACCCGGTGAAGGAAACGAACCGCGTCTTCGGGTGCTCGACCAAAACGTCGCCCACTTCGCCGCCGCTGCCCACGAGCAGTGTGAAGCTGCGCGCAGGGAAACCGGCATCGGAGAGCACCTGGGCGAACTGGGCCGCGATCGTCGGTGTATCGCTCGAAGGCTTGACGACGACGGTGTTGCCCGTGACGAGCGCCGCGGCCGTCATACCGGCGAGGATGGCCAGCGGGAAATTCCAGGGCGGGATGATGACGCCAACGCCAAGCGGCAGGTAGACCATGCGGTCCTGCTCACCCGGCAGTTGAACGACGGGTTGCGGGCCGCTGAGCCGCAGCATCTCGCGCGCGTAGTACTCGCAAAAATCGATGGCCTCGGAGACGTCGGCCTCGGCCTCGGGCCAGGTCTTCCCGGCTTCGGCAACCAGCCAGGCGTCGAACTCGAGCTTGCGTTCGCGCAGGATGGAGGCTGCGCGGAGCAGCATCGCCACGCGTTCTTCGGCGGGCACATGGCTCCATTCCGGAAAGAATGCCTGAGCGTTCTCTACCGCGCGACGCGCCAGTTCCGGCGTTGCCTTATGATGAATGCCGGCGATTTCGGCGGGCCGCGAAGGATTCCTCGATTCGAGCTTCTGCCCGGTGGCGAAACGCTCGCCCCCAATCGAGATCTGGTAGTCGCGGCCGAACTGCGCGCGCACGTGCTCGTACGCGCGCCGCGCCGCCTCGCGGTTTTCGGGCCGCGAGAAATCCATGTACGGTTCGTTCTGAAAGGCCGGCAGCGATTTGAGCGGCACGGCCCGTTCTGCGGTCATTGACTTCCCCCTTGCCTGCGGGCTACGCGCGACTGCGTCCGAACAGCCCGGCCGCGCCTTCCGCGGCTCCCGTCGCCGCGGTCATGCTTTTGCGGTAAGCGTCCCTGCCGGCATCGATGATGGTCTCGCCGGTTTCGGAAATCGTGTCCTTAATGCGCTCGCTGGCTTCGGCAATGGCGTCCTTTGCGTCTTCCGCGCTACGGCGAATGAGCTTGCGCGTATCCTTGCCGGTCTGGGGAGCGTACAGCAGGGCGACCCCAGCACCAATTGTCGCGCCGAACATTAACCACATGATCTTCTCTGTTGTTTGCATCTTGGATCCCCCTCGCAACTATTCTAACGGAAGAGCGCGGATCGCGTTCCACGTTCTCAAGTATCCTGGGACCATGGCAGAAGAAAGGAAGGACTTCGCGCCAGGGCCGCTCGATCTTTCGCACGATCTGGATATGGTCCCGGTGTTCGTTTCCGATGCGCCCGATTCGGAGATGCTCGCGATCGGGATCCGCAGCATCCTCGATGCGCAGGGCATCCCTTCGGTGCTCGTCAGCGGAACGGTGTTCCCGAGTTTGCCCTTCGAGGTGCGGGTGCCGAAAATCCGCCTGGAAGAAGCGCGGCAGGCAATCGCGGAAGCCGAGGAGGCGGGACCGTCCGCGGCCGAGGAGGCCGAGCGCGAATTCGAATCCGGGAGCGGCGGCACGGAGTAGGTCAGAACGCGCCGTACAACCCGCGCGGTTCGGACCAGCGTGCCGTATCGAGGCCGAAACGCCGTCCATCGGTACGGACGGTGACCAAGCCCCAGTCGTCCGTTCGCAGCACCTGTGCGTGGCGTTCAGCCAGGCGCTGCAGGACATCGGCGTTCGGCATGTTGAACGAGTTTCCGTAACCTACCGAGATCAGGCCGAAGGCCGGCTGCACGGCGTCGAGGAAGGGCGCGCTGCTTGATGTCCGGCTGCCGTGATGGGCCACCTTGAGGACGTCGCTCCTTGCGAGTACACCGCGCGCCGCGAGTTCCCATTCGACCTGCTTCTCGATATCGCCGGTCAGAAGAAACGAGTGGCGGCCGTAGCGCACACGGAAGGCGAGCGAGTCGTTGTTCCGCACTGTTTCGTCAGCCTCGTAACCGGCCAAGGGTGCAAGGACTTCGAGGTCCGCGCCCCCGTATGCGAATTTGGCTTCAGCACGAAGCGGCACGATCCGCACGCCCCGGCGCTGAGCGAGTTCCCTCAGGCGGAGCCAGCCGGCACTGTTTCCCGCGGCGCCGGTCCACAACTCACGGGGGCGGAAGTTCTCGATGATGGCCTCCAGGCCCCCGATATGGTCCTCATGCGCGTGCGACAGCACGACGGTATCGACCCGCCTGATCGAACGGCTCCACAGGTAAGGCGACACAACGTCCTCTCCGATATCGAGCCGCGCCTTGCGCCGCGGGCCGAATGCGGGTGTGCCGCCGCCATCCACAATCATGAGCTTGCCGTCCGGAAACGCAAGGAGGAGACTCTCGCTCTGACCCACGTCGATGGCAGTCAACTCGACCGTGTTCGGCTCGATTTTGGCGCCGAACGGATGGACGATGACGACTGCCAGCAGAACCGCCGAAACGCACACAGCCGGCAGCAGGACAGCGCGGCGGCGGGACGCGGCCATGGCCAGCAGAGAGGCCGTCAGCGCGACCGCGAGCCACAACGGAGGGTCGGGAATGCGCCAGTCCGGCTCCCATCCGGCGTGCAACCGCGCGACCCAATGCGAGAACCCTAGCAGCCATCCGGCGAACACGGCAGGTAGCTTCCATCCCGTGAATATTGCGAAAAATCCCACGGGAACGATGGCCGACATCGGCAGCATCATGAAGATATTCGCGGAGACGCCGGTAATCGAGAGCCGGTGGAAGTAGAGCGCCATCGGCAGCGCGAGCCCGAACTGGATCGTGGTGGAGACCACGGCGGTCTCGTAGGCGAAGAAGAACGCGCGAGCGATAAGACCGATGGCGGCAAGCCAGAGCCGGGTCGAAATCCGCGTCCACAATGCAAGGGTTTCAGCGATCAAACGCAGTTCCACCCGGAAATGGGCCGTGCGCCGGTCCAGGTGCGGGTCGCGGCCGGGCTCGCCGAGACCGGGCAGGCCGCCGGCAAGCGGCGCTGAGGTGCGCTCGATCAACGGCGCCGCGAGCGCGCCGATAGCCGCCACCGAGAGGAACGAGAGTTGGAAGCTCGCCTCGAACATCTGCTCGGGATCGCAGATAAGGAAGCCAAGGGCAACGGCGGCCAGGAGGTTCAATATTCGCGGCTTCCGATGGAAGTAACGGACCGCAACGAACAGAGTGAAACCGGCGGCGGCGCGAATCACGGGCGCCTGCCAGCCCGAAACCAGCGCGTAGAGCCAGCCGGCGAGCGCGGTGGCAACGAGCGCGAACCCGTGCGGGACGAAACACAAGCGCAGCAGGAACAGAAAGACCCCGGCCAGCACAGTGATGTGGAGGCCGGAAATCACGAGGGCGTGGTAGGTCCCGGTGCGGCGGAAGTCCTCGGTCCAGACCTTCTCGAGCTTCGACGAATCGCCGATCAGCACGGCTCGCATCATAGCGGCGTTGTAGGAGTCGCCCGGATAGAGCCTGTCGATGCGGTCAAGCGCCACGCCGCGGAGAGCAAAGACGGAGCGGCTGAACCAGGATCCGCACTCGCCCGCGAGCGGCCGCACGACGCCGCCTGTAGGCATCGACGCCGTCCAGTAGATATCCTTGCGGGCCATGTACCCGGCGTAGTCAAACGAGCCGGGATTTCGGAAGTTCCGCGTTGGCCGTACGCGGGCGTCCACTTCGATTCGCTGCCCGTAGCGCAGAGCGGGCGCCGGCGCCCCCTCTTTCGGATAGATGCTGATTTGAACCCGCGCTCCCGGCTCGAGTTCCAGAACGAACTGCTCGCGGTCGGCCGAGAACACCGGCGGCTCGACAACGCAGCCTGCCAGGATCACCACCTCGCGAGGCGCGGCATCGAGTTCCGGGCGCGGCGAGGGCCGGTGTGCGGCGCCTACGATAATTCCGGCGAAGAAAAGCGCGGCGAGGCAGCATGCGATGGCGGCCCGCCGCGTGCTTTTCCAAAGCGCAAACACCGCGAGCGCGGCGAGCGCGAGGCTCGCGCACCACAGTTCGCGTTCCCCGAACCCCGAGAACCGCGCCGCAATCACGCCCGCCGCAACAGCCAGCAGGGGCGCTATTAGAGGATCGGACACACCACCCCCAAGGACTATAGTGGGCGCGCGGGCGGAAATCGCTCAGAACTCTGTGCAATGATCGACCGCGAGGGAGTTCGGGCATGGCCCGTTTCGGGCCGCAACCAAGGAATGAAAGTCAGTAACGCGCGCCGTGAGAAATCGGCGTTCATCGGTGTTGATCGGCGGCTGATAAAGGCATTTTGGCCGCAGATGAACGCGGATCAACGCCGATGTCCGGGCACGCCCCGGCTAATCTTCAACGCAGGCGTTCATCGCCTCGATTGCGCGGCGGCAGACCTCGGCGTGCCGCGCGTGCTTGTCTTTGCGGAGACGCAGGCGCGTTTCCTCGTCAAGCTGCGGCAGCAGGTCGAACGTGATGTTCGCGGGCTGGTAGCGGGCCGGGTCGGCGCCGGAAACGTACCGGCAAAGCGACCCGAGCGCAGTCTCGGGCGGAAACGGGAACGGCTGTTCTCCATGGGCGAGGGCGGCGGCGTTCCGGCCCGCGATCAAACCGGTTGCGATCGATTCCACGTAGCCTTCGACGCCCGAAATCTGTCCCGCGAAGAAGCACCCTGCCCTGGCCCTCAGATCGAGATTCGGAGTGAGCAGGGCGGGGGCGTTGATGTATGTGTTGCGATGGACCTGGCCGAAGCGGATGAACTCCGCGCGTTCGAGTCCGGGAATCATGCGCAGCACGCGCGCCTGATCGCCGTATCGCATGTGGTTCTGAAACCCTACGAGGTTGTAGCTATCGGCCCGCAGGTTCTCCTGCCGCAACTGCACGACGGCGTAGGGGCGCCGCCCGGTGCGCGGGTCGACCAGGCCCATGGGCTTCATCGGGCCGAATCGCAGCGTATCGCGGCCCCGGCGCGCGATCTCCTCTACCGGCAGGCAGGCCTCGAAAAATGGAACGTCGTCCGGAATATGCGCGCTTACGATCTCGGCCGCGAGCAGCGCTTCGATGAAGCGCTCGTATTGATCCTTGTCAAAGGGGCAGTTCAGGTAATCCCCGGACGCATCGAGCGACTTGTCGTAACGCGAGGCGCGGAACGCAATCGCCGTGTCCACGGAATCGGCCTCGACGATCGGACTGATTGCATCGTAGAAATAGAGCCGCTGGGAACCCGTAAGCCGGGCAATGTCCCGGGCGAGGGCGTCACTCGTCAGCGGGCCCGTGGCAATCACGACGATGCCGCCGGGAACGGTCTCCACTTCCTCCCGCCGGACCTCGATCGCAGGCTCTGCCTCGATGGCCTCAGTTACCTTCTCGGCAAACCGCTCCCGGTCCACCGTGAGCGCGTGGCCGCCGGGAACCCGTGCATCGGCCGCGGCCTCGAGCAGCAGCGAACCGAGCGCGCGCAACTCCTTCTTGAGCAGCCACGGAGCCGAATTCTCCTGCTCGGTCTTCAGTGAATTGCTGCACACGAGTTCCGCGAAGCGAGCCGTCTTGTGAGCCGGCGTCGGCCTGGCGGGGCGCATCTCGTGGAGCACGACGGAGCATCCTGCGCGTGCCGCTTGCCATGCGGCTTCGCAGCCCGCTAGTCCGCCGCCGATGATGTGGATGGGACCGGTCACAGCCTAAAGGACTATTGTACCGGCCCCACGTGTATTCTACCCGTGCTGCGCCTGGAGCTTTGCGAATGCCTCGTCAGCGCCCTTCTTCATCTCCTCGGGACTAACGTCTTTGACGTGAGTCGACAGACCCCATGAATGGCCGAAGGGATCCGTGAGCTTCCCGTACCGGTCGCCCCAAAACATATCCGTTGGCGGCATGTCTGCCTTCCCACCTGCTCCGATCGCCTGCTTGAATGCAGCATCGACGTCCTGCACGTACAGGTGAAGAGTCACGGTAGTGCCTCCGGCCGACTGCGGCGAGCGCGCCCCCATCGGGAACTCGTCCCCGAGCATGACAATGGAATCGCCGATCTTCAGCTCGGCGTGACCGATCTTGCCTCCCGGCGCATTCATTCGGAAAATCTCGGTAGCGCCGAACGCACGCTTGTAGAAATCGATTGCCTTTGCCCCGTCACTCACGGTCAGCGCTGGAGTGACGGTATGAAATCCCTCTGGAATCTTTGCCGGCATAATCCCCTCCTGCTTCTCAGTGTAAATGAGCCGTCACGTAGCGGGATTGTAAAATAATCCAGTGACCGACCGAATCCAACCGGAGCAGATCCGGGAAGCCGCCGAAAGAATTCGTCCTATCGCCCACCGCACGCCGGTGCTCACTTCAAGAAGTTTCGATGCCGAGGCCGGGCTGCACGCGCACTTCAAGTGCGAGAACCTGCAGCGGGGCGGCGCGTTCAAGATTCGCGGCGCTGCGAACTTCATCTTTTCGATCCCGCGCGAGGATGCCGGGCGGGGGGTGGTGGCGTATTCGTCCGGCAACCACGCGCAGGCAGTGGCGATCGCGGCGCGGCACGTAGGGATACCCGCGACGCTCGTGATGCCAGATGATGCGCCGCGCTCGAAAGTCGAGGCCACGCGTTGCTACGGAGCGGATATTGTCATATACGACCGTCTGCGCGAGAACAGGGAAGCCATCGGCGCCCGCATCGCCGCCGAAACAGGTGCCACTCTCGTGCCCCCCTATGACCACCCGTGGACGATCGCCGGCCAGGGAACTACCGCGCTCGAACTGCTGGAGCAGGCGCCCGAACTCGATGCGCTGATCGCGCCGGTGGGCGGGGGCGGACTGCTTTCCGGCTGCGCCATCGCGGCCAGGAGCGTCAACCCGAAGATTCGTATTTTCGGCGCTGAACCGGAGGACGCCAACGACACATTCCTGTCGTTCCGCGCGGGAGATCGAGTGGAGATCGCGCCGCCGAAGACGCTCGCGGACGGTCTGCGTGCAACGCGTCCCGGAGCGATCACATTTCCGATTCTGCGCGAACTCGCCGAGGACATCGTTTTGGTGAGCGAGGAGGAGATCAGGGCGGCGATGCGCTTTCTGCTCACGCGGATGAAAATCCTCGTCGAGCCGAGCGGGGCAGTGCCGGCCGCGGCGGTGCTCTTCCATAAGCTGCCGGCGGGAATCCGTTCAGTCGGGGTAATTCTCTCCGGCGGGAACGTGGATTTCGAAGTGTTGCAGGCGCTCTGACATCCGCGGAACCATGGGTTGGCATCCGGGGCAACCACCGCGCGCGCAGGAACTGAACTAGAATCAAAGAGTACGCGCCCAGTGGGCGGTTAGCTCAGTTGGTTAGAGCGCCTGCCTTACAAGCAGGAGGTCCGCAGTTCGAGCCTGCGACCGCCCACCATAACCCACATATTATTCAATTGTTTACGTAAGGCATTCCGAAAAGGTAAATCTTCGCCTTGGCGTGCGAAAGCGCTTAGAAAGCGCATAACTGCGGCGCTGGCACCCAACCGGCCTTACGGGGTACAAGTCCCAGGCGACGAGAGGGAATCGCTCGAAACGCGTGCTTCGGAGCCCTCTTGGAATTTCCTGCGTTGGGCGGACGACGGACTGTCGCGCTTCCCCTTGCGCGAGCCCGCGTAATCGCCAAGACAATGTCCGAACGCGTACGCGGCTTTCCCGGCTGGTATTATTGCAAACATTCTTCAACCAAATTGCTCTGGTTCGTGATACGATGAGCGGCCGGGTAAAGCAATGATTGATCAAACTTCTGTCGACACATGGGAATCTGCCTTAGCCGCAAGGACTGACCTCCAGCGTTATGGAGACAATGCCATCGGCCTTTTTGCTCTTGCGCTCAGGTTCAGCCTTGAGGACCTCGATTCAGTTGCCGCCGAGGCTCTGACGGATGGTGCCGATGACAAGAAGTGCGATCTCGTCTACGTTGATCCGGATGAGTCGGCGGCCGTTATTGCGCAATGCTATTTCTCCAAGGCGCAGAGAATTGCGGCCCCCTCGGGCAAGGCCGCTGACCTCAACACAGCAATGGCGTGGTTGCTCCAAAGCGGCATGGACCGCCTTCCCGCCCGGCTGAAGTCACCGGCGACCGAATTGCGCGGCGCGATAAAAGCGGGCACCATAACTGATCTACACATCTGGTACGTCCACAACGTCCCTGAGTCCGCCAATGTTAAGAACGAACTTGACACGGTGGAAGCGAATGCACACTCAGCCTTGAAACATTGCTTCCCGAACTCAAGTGTGCGTGTCCACACACTAGAGATCGGCGCCAGCAAACTCTCTGAATGGTACGCCGACTCGTTATCTCCGATTTTGGTCAACGACAGTTTCAATCTGACAATCCCGGATGGCTTCTCAGTGCATTCCGAAGGGTGGGAGGCATTCGTAACCGCTGTACCAGCCCGATTCCTGCACAGAGTGTATAAGAAGTATAAAACCAAGCTGTTCTCCGCAAATGTCCGAGACTATTTGGGCTCACGGAAGAGCGACCAGAATATCAACCACGGCATCAAGCAAACAGCCGAGACCGCTCCTGCGAACTTCTGGGTCTTCAACAACGGAGTTACTATACTTGTGAACAAGTTTGAGCGACTCTATACATCCAAAGGTCCCACTATACAGATCGAAGGCCTGTCGATTGTAAACGGCGCTCAGACCACCGGTGCTATCGGATCACTAAAGAAGGCCCCTGACGCCTCAGCCTTAGTGCCAGTTCGCTTCATTAAAACTTCCGACAGAGGGGTACTATACGACATCATACGCTACAATAACAGCCAGAACAAAGTCACCGCCCCGGACTTCCGCAGCACGGATCGTATCCAAAAGAGGCTCAAGGACGAAATGCAGAAGATTCCGTGTGCCGAGTACGAGGGTGGCCGTCGTGGTGGGCATGAAGATGTGATCCGACGGAGGGCCTACCTTCTGCCTTCCTACACAGTTGGGCAGGCACTTGCAGCTCTACATGGTGATGCGGTGGTCGCCTACAACGATAAGGCAAACATTTGGATACAAGACGTTAAGTACGCCAAATATTTCAACGACGAAACCACTGCGACGCATATCTTGTTTGCCTATGCATTGCTCCGTGCCGTTGAGGCAAAGAAGCTAGAATTAGTAGACAAGTCAAAATTGGGTGCCCTTTCTCTCACGGCATCAGAGCAGAAGCAACTCGAATTTTTCCGTAATCGCGGTGCAACGTACCTACTGGCGACAGCCATTGCAGCCTGCCTGGAGACATTCCTTGGTAGACGTATCCCGAACTTCTTCAGGCTGTCGTTTGGTCCGGCTGTTTCACCGTCCGTCGCACAATCGTCCTGGATGGACATCGTTCACATCACTGCTCCGTTGTGCACGCATCTTGAAGAGGCCTTCACCTACGGTCTCTCAAACTCTGAGCGGGTCAAGAAGGCTGTGCAGACGTTCCAGGGTCTTGTTGAAGTGACTGCATCAGCAAACGAAAAGAGGTACAAGGCATTTGCTACGAGAGTTTTAACCGCTTAGGAGCTTCGGCGGAACCGGGCCAAAGTTCGTGCGGAGGGCCCCCCTCTCGGCGGTTCGAGCCCGCGACCGCCCACCATGTTCCATCGCGGACCGCACGGTCCTGCTAATGCGCGCCCAGCGCGTACTCGAGGTCTTCCTCGGTCGCGAGGCGGGGTTGTCCGAGCGGGTCGAGAATCACCCGGCCGCGTCCCATTGGCGGAATGGTATCCCATTCCTCTGTCAACAGGATCTCGCTTCCGGCCGGCAGAGTCTCGCCGCCGTAGATTGGGAGCGCCTTCTTTATCTTGGTCTTTTCGGGAACAAGTTTAGCTTTCGCCATAGCACTCGCTCCTCTGGCGACCCTCCGTGTTCAGCCTGCCCTCGGAGGCCGCTAACCACATTTTTGGCCTCGTCCCAGGTGGTGTCAAGAGGATGCGGCTAAAGCGGAAGGGAGCGTGTTGCAGGAGCCGCACCAGCGCGCCTCTTTCTAGGTTTAGGTCCTGCTCAGTGGTCGCGAAGTCCTTAGTCCCCCAGGATTCCCGTCACCAGGATTTCCCGGATTCTAGCGCTTCCAGCGCGAACATCTCTCGAATCACTGCGTCAGCGCCGCCGTCTTGGACCGCATGGCTTGTCTCCTCCGTGCCCCGATCACTGTGACTGCAACCTCCCGCCGACAGGAAACAGATACAGAGAACAAGCCTGAACAGCAAGATTCGAAGTTTCTCCGGCTTCGACGGTAGCATCGACTGCCTCATTTTCCCATGCTCCCGTCAAGTCGCGATACCTTCGTCCCAGGCTGTGTCAAGGGGATGAGGGCCGCCGATGAACACCGATAAACGCGGATGGAACACCTTCTACTTCTATCGGCGTTTATCTGTGTTCATCGGCGGCTGTCAAATATGATGCAGGACAGGACCCTAGTGCTCGTGAACGTCTTCGAGGTAGGTATACCCGTGCAGTCCTTCTTCGTAGAAACGCAGCAGGCGCCCCGATTCCTCGTACCCGATCCGCCCCTCGCGCAACGCCGCCTCAACGTCCTGGCGGAATTGCGAAAGCAGAGCTTCCGAGTTGAACTGAACGTAATCGAGCACCTCGCGCACCGTGTCGCCCTTGATCACGGTGTCGAGTATCACCTCGCTGTTGCCGTTCAGGCTGACGTGTACGGCGTTGGTGTCGCCGAACAGATTGTGCAAGTCGCCCAGGATCTCCTGGTAAGCGCCGATGAGAAACGCGCCGAGGTAGTACGGCTCCCCGTTGAACGGATGCAGCGGCAGCGTGCGCTTCACGTCGCGGCGGTCGATGAACTGATCCACCTTCCCGTCGGAGTCGCAGGAGATGTCGCCGATCACGGCGTTCCGCGTGGGCGGCCGGTCCAGCCGGTGGATCGGCATCACCGGGAATAGCTGCTTGATCGCCCAACTGTCCGGCAGGCTCTGGAAGATGGAGAAGTTGCAGAAGTAGGTATCGGCCAGCAGCGCGTCCAACCCTTCCAACTCCTCGGGGAAGAACTCCAGGTCCTTGGCGAGCCGCTGAATGCGATGGCAAATCGCCCAATAGATGTTTTCCGCCAGCGATCGCTGTTCGAGCGGCAGGTAGCCGAGGCTGAACAGGTTGAGCGCCTGATCGAGCGCCTGCTGGGCGTCGTGGAAGCTTTCCAGCAGGTTCTTCGTACTGAGCGAACGGTAGGTTTCCCGGAGGTCGATCACGGGCTGCTCGGAGTCGGGCGATACTTCGGGCGGCGGGTCCTGCTCGCCGTAGCCGCTCACGCCGAGCACGTTGAACACCAGCATGCTGTGATAGGCCACCACGGCGCGCCCGCTCTCGCTGATGATCGTCGGGTGCTCCACACCGGCTTCGTCGCAGACGTTCTGCACGTGGTAAACCACGTCGTTGGCGTACTCCTGCAACGTGTAGTTCACGCTCGACTCGAAATCCGTCTGCGATCCGTCGTAATCGATTCCCAGGCCGCCGCCGACGTCCATGTACTTCAACCCCGCGCCGGCGCGGGCCAGTTCCGTATAGATGCGGGCGGATTCGATCACCGCGGCCTTGATGTGGCGGATGTTGGTGATCTGGCTGCCCAGGTGGAAGTGAAGCAGCTCGAGGCAGTCCGCCATTCCTAGCGCCTTCAACTGCTCGAGCGCGCGCACAGCCTCGCTCACCGTAAGGCCGAATTTCGAACGGTAACCGCCTGACGACTTCCAACGGCCGGAGCCCCGGCTCGCCAGCTTCAGCCGCAGCCCGATGCGCGGCCGCACTCCGACGCGCTGCGCGTGCGAGGCCACCAGGTCGAGTTCGGTGTACTTCTCCACCACCGTGGTGATCTGCCGGCCGATTTTCGTCGCCAGCATGACCATCTCGATGTATTCGTCGTCCTTGAAACCGTTACAGATGATCGGCGTGTCGTTATCGGCGATCGCCAGCACAGCCAGCAGTTCGGGTTTCGACCCGGCTTCCAGACCGAACTTGTACGGCCGCCCGAACTTGAAGATTTCCTCGACAACCTGACGCTGCTGATTCACTTTGATCGGGTAAACGCACGAGTACCCGCCGCGATAGCCGTGCTCGGTGATCGCGTCCTGGAAAGCCTGGTAAATCTCGCTCAGCCGGTGGCGAAGGATTTCGCCGAACCGGATCAGGATCGGCAGCGATATCCCGCGGAGCACGAGCGTATCCACGAGTTCCTTGAGGTCGATTGCCCGGGCAGGGTCCTTCAACGGATGTACCCGGAGATGGCCGTTCGGGCCGACGGAAAAATACCCTTTGCCCCAACTTGCGACGTCGTACAGCTCGCTGGCGTCCGCGACAGTCCAGCGCTCTGCCGGTTCCCGCACAAGCAGGCTCTCCGGAAGTTTCAAGCTCAACGAATGGATCCTCCTGAATTGGCCGCCCACGGGCGGGCCCTTGAAGATTCAGTTTCTACCCAAACGAAGTGCGGAGCAAGTAGCAAGCCAATTTATCTGTGGCGAAGGGGCGAATCGGGTAGAATCGAACGCATGCCGAACAGTCTCGAAGGTAAAGCCGCTCTGGTGACGGGAGCGAGCAAGGGGATCGGGAAGGGTATTGCCCTCGAGTTGGCGCGCGAGGGTTGCGACGTGGCGGTCAACTACAACACCGATGCCGCGGGCGCCGAAGAGACCGTGGCAGCAATCCGTGCCCTCGGCCGCAATGCGTTCGCCGTTCGGGCCAACGTCGGCGTTCCCGGGGACGTGACGGCGATGTTCGACGAGTTCTTCCGCCAGTTCGAGCGGCTCCACATCCTGGTCAATAACGCCGGCACGCAGACGTTCAGCCCCCTGCTGGACCTCGAAGACCGCGATTGGGATCGCGTGCTGGACACCAATCTGAAGGGCTGTTTCCTTTGCACGCGGCGAGCCGGACGCCATATGAAGGAACACGGCGGCGGCCGGATTGTCAACATAGGCTCCGGCTGCAACAAAATGCCGTTCCCGGGGCTGGTGAGCTACACCGCCAGCAAGGGCGGCATCGAGATGTTTACCCGGGTTTCGGCCGTGGAGTTGGGCAAGTACAACATCACGGTGAATTGCGTCGCTCCGGGAGCCATTGAGATCGAGCGCACACACCGCGAGGAAGGCGTAGATTACGCGGCTACGTGGAGCAAACTTACGCCGATTTCGCGAATTGGATACCCAGAGGACGTGGCGCACGCAGTCGCGTTCCTTGCCGGAGACCGGGCGGGCTTCATCACCGGACAGACACTGTGGGTGGATGGAGGCCTGTTCACGAAACCGCAGTGGCCCTACGAGTAGGGATCTTAACCGCTAACCTTCTTCACAACCTGGCCTGCCGTTTCCGCCAGCAACTCGCGCACTGTCCGCCGGCTCACCGGGTGCCGCAGGTCGGGCGCCAGTTCGGCCAGCGGCTCCAGCACGAATCGCCGTTCGGCCATCCGCGGGTGGGGCACCGTGAGTTCGGCGCTCTCGATCACCGACGCGCCGTACATCAGAATATCGATATCCAGGGTTCGCGGGCCCTTCGGCCGGCCGCGCTTGCGGCCAAGCTGAGACTCGATCTTCCCTGTCCGAGCCAGCAGTTGTTTCGGAAACAGCTCCGTCTCGGCTTCCAACACAAGGTTCAGGAAACACGGCTGGTCCCGGACATCCACCGGGTCCGTCTCGTACAGCGAAGAAACCCGCAGTACGCGAACGCCCGCCTCGCCCAGCATCCGAATCGCCTCGCGCAGATTCAACTCGCGGTCGCCGAGATTCGAACCGAGCGAGAGGTAAACGGTTTTCATCAGAACAGCGTGTTTTGCGGGTTGTCCCGCATGCGGCGCGGCACGCCGAAATACTCGAACGCGCGATCCGTAGCCATGCGGCCGCGGGGCGTGCGGTCTATGAACCCCATCTGGAGAAGATACGGCTCGTACACCTCTTCGACGGTGTCCGCTTCCTCGTCGATGGACGCCGCGATGGTGTTGAGGCCGACCGGCCCGCCGCCGTACTTCTCGAGGATCGTCAGCATGATCTTCTGGTCGATCTCGTCCAGGCCGAAACGGTCCACTTCGAGCAGGTCAAGCGCGGTGCGCGCGGTCCGCTCGTTGACCTTTCCGTCGGCGCGCACCTCGGCGTAATCGCGCACGCGGCGAAGCAGGCGGTTGGCGATGCGCGGCGTGCCGCGGCTGCGACGCGCCACTTCCGCCGCGCCGGGTTTATCGATGGTCACCTGAAGCAGCTTCGCGGATCGCACGACGATGGCCGTTAACTCTTCCACGTCATAGAGCTTCAGGCGCAGCACGAGTCCGAAGCGGCCCCGCAGCGGAGCGCTCACGAGTCCCTGGCGCGTCGTCGCGCCGATCGCCGTGAAGCGCGGCACCGGCAGCGAGTGCGTGCGCGCGCCCGGGCCGGCGCCAACGAGGATGTCGATGCGGAAATCCTCCAGCGCCGCGTACAGCATCTCCTCAACGTCCGGCAGCAGCCGGTGGATTTCGTCGATGAAGAACACCTGTCGCGCACGGATCTGGCTGAGGATGCCGGTCAGGTCGAGCTTCTTCTGGAGAATAGGCCCGGAGGTCTGCTCGAAACCGACGCCGAGTTCCTCCGAGATGATGGCCGCGAGCGTCGTTTTGCCGAGCCCCGGAGGGCCGTAGAGGAGTACGTGATCCATGGCATCGCCGCGGCGGCGGGCCGCTTCGATAGCGATGGCCAGGTTCTCCTTCAGCTTGGTCTGCCCGGTAAAATCCGAGAGCTTGCGCGGACGCAGGCTGGCCTCGAACTGTAGTTCCTCTTCCTGCGCCGACGCCGAGACGATGCCCCGTTCCCGCATGACCCTTCAGCTTATCGCACCAGTTCGAGCGACCGGCGGAACAGCGGCTCAAACTCATTCTGCCCGTCGGCTTTCGCTTTCCGCACGGCCGCCTCGGCCGCCGCTGGGGTGCAGCCCAGGTTGAGCAGGGCTGAGAGCACGTCCTGTTCGAGCGCGGTGAGCACGGTACGCGCGCCGGGGGCCGCCCCAGCGGACGCTTCCGGCGAGGCAGGCAGCTTCTCCCGCAATTCCAGAACCATGCGCTCGGCAGTCTTCTTTCCCACTCCCGGGATACGCACCAACCGGTTCACGTCTCCGCCCCGGATGGCGGCCACCAGATCGGGAACGGCCAGCCCCGAGAGTATCGTGACTGCGAGTTTCGGCCCGATGCCGCCCACCGAAATCAGCCGCTCGAACAGCACCTTTTCTTCCCGGGTGAGAAACCCGAACAGGGCGAGCGCATCTTCGCGCACGTGCGTGTGAATGCGAAGGCGCACCTCCTGCCCCGCTTCGGGCAGGACCGAGTAGGTCGAGATGGGGATGACTACGTCGTAGCCGACGCCCCCGGCTTCCACCACCGCCTGGTTGGGATGCTTTTCGAGCAGCGTGCCGCGCAGGTGAGCGATCATGGGATTTACTATCATGGCACGCCGCAGATTTTTCGTCGATGCCATTCACGGGTCGTCGGCTGTGCTCGCGGGCGACGATGCACGCCACCTGGGGCAGGTGCTGCGCGCGGAGGCCGGCCAGCTCTACGAGATCTCCGACAATCATTCGGTCTACCTGGCCGAAATCGAATCGGTCCGCAAAGACGGAGTACGTTTCCGCATCGTTCAGGAATTGGAGCAGGCTCCGGCGCCCGTCGATATCACCCTGCTGCTTGCGCTCATCAAGTTCGACCGCTTCGAATGGGCGCTCGAGAAAGCGACCGAGTTGGGAGTCCAAAGCATCGTTCCGGTGGAAGCGGACCGCAGCGAGAAGGGGCTGCGCCTCGCGGCTGCGAAGCGGATCGAGCGCTGGCGGAAGATCGTTCGCGAGAGCAGCCAGCAGGCGCGGCGGGCGCGGCTGCCGGAAATCATGCCAGCCGCCGGCTTTTCCGAGGCCCTCGCCGGCAGCGCCTCGTTCTGCTGCTTTCTCGACGAGCAGCCCGGCGCCCCCCCGCTTCCGGCTGCGATGCCTCGCTGCCGTCAGGCATCCGGCAGCGTTCGCGTTCTAATAGGACCGGAAGGCGGCTGGACGGACTCCGAGCGGTCCCGCGCCCTCGCCGCGGGATGGACGGCGGTCTCGCTCGGACCCAACATCCTGCGCGCGGAAACCGCGGCGATCGCCGCGCTTGCGGTACTCAACGCCCAATGGCTATCATGAGATAGTCTCATCACGAGACGGAGGATAATCCATGGGTCCGCTGGGCTGGCCGGAAACGGTATTCATTTTCGTGCTCGCCTTGCTTCTTTTCGGTCCGAAGAAACTCCCGGAACTCGGTAGGACTTTGGGGAAGGCGATCACGGAGTTCAAGCGCGCCTCAACCGAGCTACGAGCTACTTTTGACCGGGAATTGAGCAGCCTGGAACGGGAAAACGAATCAATTAAGGAAGTCACCAGCAGTTACAATCCAGACACGTACAACTACGATTACAACTACGACTCTTCCTATTACGACGGCGGGTACGCTTCCGCCTCGGATGATTCCACCGCTACAGAAACCTCTTCAGTAAGCGCATCCGCAACTCAGGGCGCTGAATCACATTCCGGTACGGCTCCGGAAGGCACGGTAGCAACAACCGCCACGATCGCGAGCGCGGAACAGCCCGGCAACGCCGAGCAGCCCGCACATCCGCAGGCGGAATCACCGGCCAACGGAACGCAATCCGCCGAATCGAAAGTCTGATTATCCGAGCATAGAGGACGCAGTTGCAGGACGATAAGCACGGACCGCAAGAGGCGGAGACCGCCATCAATCCGGAAGCTGGCCATATGCCGGCGGACGACTCATACGATTACTATGGGGATTCGTCCGCTTCGGAATCGGCGGCCACTCCGTCTGCGGCCGTTGCCATCCCCGCTCCACCTCCAGAAACCACCGCCGCCCCGCCCGCCACGACTGCGACAGGCGGCGGCTCCTCGACCCCTGCTCCGCCGTCCGGAGGTGGGGGTGATGACGGCAGCGGCGGCGATGAAGAGGACGGAATGCTGCGCATGTCCTTCCTCGAACACCTTGAGGAACTGCGCAGCCGCCTTCTGAAAGCTCTTGCCGGCGTGGGCGTAGCCTTCGTCTTGGCCCTATTCTTTCAGGACAACCTGTGGCTTGCGGTCAGCGACCCGGCTGTCAGCGCACTCAAGTCGTTGGGATTCCAGGACAAGCTTGTTTTCATCACCCCGATGGAAGCGTTTATGACGCTGTGGGTGAAGCTGCCGATGCTGGCGGCCGTTTTCCTGTCGTCGCCCTGGATCCTTTACCAGGTTTGGGCATTCATTGCGCCCGGCCTGTACACGCGCGAGCGCCGCTGGGCGGTTCCGTTCATCCTGTCGGGGGCCGGCCTGTTCATCGCGGGTGGCCTGTTCGGCTACTTCGTCGCATTCCGGTATGGGTTGACCTTCCTGCTCGGCATCGGCAAAAACATCAATGTCCAGCCGATGGTCACCATCACCGAGTACTTCGATCTTTTCGTTAACGTGATGCTGGGCATCGGTCTGACTTTCGAGCTGCCGATTCTCATCTTCTTCCTGATGCTATTGCGCATCACGACCCCTGGCTTCCTGCTTCGGAATAGCCGGTACGCCATTCTGGTCATCGTTATCATCGCGGCGATCGTTACACCCACGCCGGACGTGTTCAACCTGATGCTGTTTGCGGTCCCGATGTGCCTTCTGTTCTTTGTCGGGATCTTCGCCGGTTACCTGCTGACGCTGCACCGTGAAAACCAGAGCTTCCCGTGGAAGAAGGTGCTCAAGTGGGCGCTGCCGATCCTGGCGCTGATAGCCGCTGCGGCGTACTACCTGCTGCCCAGGTTTGGATTCCATTTCCTGACGCACTGGCCGTTTATTTCAAGGTAACTAAGAATTCCGGCTGGATTTCCGCTGGATTTCGTTATACGATAACAGGCGAATCGCAGGCGGCCGGGTGGATTATCCCCCGCAAGCGCAGGAGCATCCAGTGGATCTGTATAAGGCGATTCGCGCGCTATACGACGAAAAAAAACGGCTCGACAAACTGATTGAATCGCTCGAGGAATTGCACGCGCGCGACGTCCGGGCCGAGCGTCCGGTGGCCCGCTCCCGCCGCGGACGGAAGAAGATGAGCGCCGCCGAGCGCCTCGAAGTCTCCGAACGGATGAAGAAGTACTGGGCCGCGCGGCGCAAGAAGCCGGCCGGCGCCAGTCTGGCCGTCACGCCGGATGCCGAGGCTTCCGTAACATCGGACGTTTAGCCCTAGGAAGCGTGGTATGATCGAAAGAGCACGTTCCAAGTGTGGGCGAGTAGCTCAGCTGGGAGAGCACGGCGTTCGCAACGCCGGGGTCGTGGGTTCGAATCCCATCTCGTCCACCAAAACTCCTTCCAACTTTTGAAAACCTTGCGTGCCCCGCGAACGGCCAAACCACTCCCTCGCGGTCGCGGCTCGGATTGACGCCCTTGCCCACGCCAATTTTCACTGCCTTTGGTGGCCCGGCAGGGCCATGGGGCATCTCCGTTGATTTTCAACAACTTGGGCAGGAGTTTCTGGAGTGCGGTCACCGCCCGGACGAGCCGAACCCGTTCTCGCCGCGGTTGGTCTCGCTCAGGTGGGATTCCTCCCATTCGACCGGCTCGTAGCGGGCAATTATGAGCTGGGCGATGCGATCCCCGCGCTCGACGCGGTACTCCTCGCGGCCCAGGTTGAGCAGAATCACGCGAATCTCGCCGCGGTAGCCGGGGTCGATCGTGGCCGGGCTGTTGGGCAGTGTGATCGCGTGCTTCAGCGCCAGCCCGCTGCGGGGCCGTACCTGGGCCTCAAACCCCGGCGGCAGTTCAATCGCGATCCCGGTCGAAACCAGAGCCGGCTCCCCCGGACGAAGCACGGCCGCCTCGACTGCCTTAAGGTCCATTCCGGCGTCCTCCTCGGGGCCGTGGGCGTACTCCGGCAGGAACGCATCGGAACGCAGGCACTTGATCTTCACTCGCATCGATTAGCTATCATAACGGGTTCATGTCCGAGAAACCGAAGCGCGTCCTGACGCTGGCGCCGATGCCGCCCGAAAAATCCGCTTACGCCCTGGCGCGCTACAGCCGTTCGCCGGACTCGATCCGCCAGTCGATCGAGTGGGTGCGCACCCACGATTCGCAGAAATTCCTCGAAAGCTTTTATTTTCAGTACGGCCACGCGTCCATAGCCGATCTGGGCCACACGGTGATGTGCTTCGAAGGCATTTCAGAGCTCGCCGCCACGGAGATCGAAGACGAACCGCTGTGGGACGGTCAGGCCAAGTCGTCGCGGTATCAGGACTTCTCGCGCTCGGGTTTTGTCACGCCGGAGGAGTTCGGCCCGGGCGAGAACGCGGCGTATCGCAGGGCCGGAGAGAACCTTCTGGCGGCCTACAAGAAAGTGCATACGGGCGCGGTGGAGTACCTTCGCTCGCGGTTACCCCGGCCCGGGGACATGAGCGTGGATGCGTACGAGCGAAACATCGCGGCACGTGCGTTTGACTGTGCCAGATACCTGCTGTTCCTGGGCGTTCCCACCAACGCTGGCCAGGTGGTGAGTATCCGCACGCTCGAAAAGCAGATCAGGCGCCTGGGCGCGTCCGAATATGCCGAGCTCCGGTCGCTGGCCGCGGAGATAGCCGAGGCCTGCGCCGCGCGGCCCGAATGCATTTGGGATTCCGGTGCCCCGGCCGAGCCGCTCTGCCCGACCCTGGCGCGCCACGTCGATCCGGACTCGCACGCCATAGAGGCCCGCCGCGACCTGAAGGCGTGGGCTGAACAGAACCTGCCGCCCGCCGGGGGACGGTCGCCCGAACCCGTCGATCTGCTCCGGCCCACAGACATTCCCGCCGACATTGTCGCGACCCTCCTGTACCCGGTCACCGGCCGTCCGTTCCGCGAACTCTATGAGCTCGCCCGCGGATGGAGCTCGGGCGTGCGGGCCGAGGTTCTCGACCTGGCGCTTCGGAGCCGAACGCGCCGGGACGAGTTGCTGCGGGCCTTTCGCGGCGGCCTGTATGCTTTCGATATCGTCATGGACATCGGCGCGTATCGCGACCTGCACCGCCATCGCCGCTGCCAGCAGTTCCGGCAGGAGTATTCCGCCCGGCTCGGTTTCGAGACGCCTCAAACGATCACGGACGCGGGCCTCGAGGGCCTTTACGCGGGCGCGATGCGTGAGGCATTCGCCGCAATCGGCGGGTTGCCCGCCCCCGGCTCTCATTACCTGATTCCCTTCGGAGCGCGCTCCCGCTTCCTGTTCAAGATGGACTTTGCCGAGGCGGAGTACATATCGAAACTTCGCAGCGGAGTAAAAGGGCATTTTAGCTATCGCCGCATCGCCTGGGAGATGAAGCAGCAGATGGAGCGGCTGGAACCCGAGTTGGGCCGCCTCATGGAAGCTACTCCGCCCTGGACGGAAGATCCTCTGAAGCGGTAGCCCGAAGTCCGAGCTAATCTTGTGTAATTCTTGCCAGAGGCATCCCTCGTAGCTGACTTAATCACCTGATTAGAAACAGCTTTCGCATTTGGCACCAAAGATGCCCCCTCGACAGCGTGGCACTACGCAATGCTGGGCCGATTCGGCCCTTGGCTTCAGAGGACCGGGAAGGCATGGAGCCAACTGAAAACTCCGCGCGGCCGCCGCCGGGCGGGCGCTGCCGGGAAGATACCAGAGGACGGCGGAATGCCGGTCTCTGGAGAGCAAACGACAGGAGGAACCATGAATCGCACAAAAGCACTCGCCGTTGGGTCCTGCCTGGGGTTGCTCGCCATGGCTTTTCTGCCGAGCCTGAAAGCAGACACAAGCAATTGGGCGCAGGATACGAAGCTGACCGTGAAGGAATCTGTGGCGATCCCCGGCAAGATACTAGAACCCGGCGATTACTGGGTCCGGTTGGCCGATACACCGGCCGACCGGAATATTGTTCAGATTTGGAACTCTGATAGAACTCACTTGATAGCCCAAGTCGTGACGGTGCCCACGTACCGGATAGCACCCACGACGGACGAGAAGTTCACGTTCTGGGAACAACCCGTGTGCCAGGCACAAGCGTTGAGGACCTGGTTCTACCCCGGCGAGAACGTCGGACGTCAGTTCGCATACCCGGAGGGCATGGCAGCCAAACTCGCTCAGGCAAACTACCAGAATGTGCCGGCTGTGACTGGAGGGGGCGTGACTACGGCCACACCTTCCGAACAATTCCAGGCGGGCGCTACCTCGATACCGCCTCCCCCGACCTGCTACACTCCGTGTCCGGAACAGACAACAACCACTCCTCAGGCGCAGGCGGCTCCCGCTTGCCCGCCGAGCGGCACCATGACTACTCCGGAAGCTCAAGCAGCTCCTCCTACTCCGCCTCCAGCCCCCGCTTGCCCGCCGGAAGCTCAAGCAGTTCCGCCGAACCCGCCGCCGGCCCCGGCCTGCCCGCCGGAAGCCCAGGCAATTCCGCCGACCCCGCCTCCGGCAGCCGCTCAATCGATACCGCCGAGCCCGCCTCCGGCAGCCGCGCAATCGATACCGCCGAGCCCGCCGTCGACCGCTCAGGCTATACCGCCGAACCCGTCCTGCCCGCCGGAAGTCCAGGCAATTCCGCCGAACCCGCCTCCGGCCCCGTCCTGCCCGCCGGAAGCCCAGGCAATTCCGCCGACTCCGCCTCCGGCGCCGGCCTGCCCGCCGGAAGCTCAAGCAGTTCCTCCTACTCCGCCTCCGGCACCGGCCTGCCCGCCGGAAGCCCAGGCAGTTCCTCCGACTCCGCCTCCGGCACCGGCTTGCCCGCCCAGCGGCACAGTGACCACTCCCGAAGCCCAGGCAGTTCCCGCGACTCCACCTCCGGCCCCGGCTCCGCAGACCAACGTAATCCGTCCTGGCCAGAAACTTGAAGTCTGCGTGCCGCCACAAGGAGGCGTGCAGGCTCAAGCGGCCGCTCCCCCGGCGCCGGCTTGCCCTACCGCGATGGCGCCTACCGCCACGCCGCCTACCGCGACGGCGCCGCCCACCGCAGTGGCGCCGGTCACGCCGGAAGCCCAGGCGCAGTCCCCGGCCTCTCCAGGGCTTCAGGTGACGCCCCCATCGGCGGCAGGCCAGCCCCAGGCGCAATCAGTGCCTTCAGAACCGAACGTGACGGTGACGCCTCCGGCGGCGACCGCGCCGCCTGAGGCAACTCCGCCGCCTGCCGTCCCCGGCGTGTGCCCGAGTGGAACGTCCGCTCCCAGCACAGTAGCGCCCGCGCCAAGCGGCACCAATATGTGCCCTGATGGCAAGATGGCTCCCGATTCAGACCACAATCCCAACCCCGATAAAGGCGCATGAGTCGCGGGAAGCTAAACTCGAACGATCGGAGGGACCCTGGCGACAGCGGAGCAGCCAGGGTCCGCTTCCTTGAAAGTCACCCCTGCGTGCCCCGTGAACGGCCAAACCGCTCCCTCGCGGTCGCGGCTCAGATCGGCGCCAATTTTCATCACCTTTGGTGGCCCGGCAGGGCCATGCGGCGCTCCGTTGAAGATCACCGGGCGCACCCCAGCAAATCCGCCAAACCGCTCTCCCGAAAATCGCCGGGCGTGCGCCCGCGAATCCACGAAACCGCTGCCCTGAAAAATCGAGCAATTGCGAGTGGGGCAGCCCCTCGGGCTGCGCCGGCCTCTCAGGCCGGCCAAGCTGGGCGGGCTGGGAGCCCGCCGCAGGGCACGGCCCTGCCCCACTGTGCTGGATCGCCTCCAGGCATTTTCATCCTTGGT
>JAEZIJ010000229.1 GCA_023436715.1 Acidobacteriota bacterium | reverse complement strand
CTGCGGGGCGGGCCGCGGCGCCGGTCTTGGCCGCGGCGCCGGCTCTGGCAACATCGGCCGTTTCGGCCGCGGTACGGTCCTCGGGTTCGGCAGTCCCGGGGCCTTCGCAGACCTCAACATCGATGTGCCGTTTGGCTTCGGTGTTGGAAGAGGGGCGTTTTCGAACGTCCGCAATTCGATTGTTCTCGGATTCGGCACTCCGCAGGATTTCCTGAATAACGGCATTCCGCCGCTCGGGGGTTTGTCGTCTCTCGGGCTAAACGCGCCGGGGTCGGCGTTCTTTAGAGGTATTCTCGCGGCCGACACGTTTCCAGGCTGGTCGCTGCCCTTTTATCCCTTCGGGTACGGGGGTTACGGCGGTGGGTACGGGTACGACCAGGCAGCGATGCAGCAGCAGCCATCGCCCAGTATCGTCGTCATGCAGCCGATGACTCCGGAGATGATGGGCGTGCAGCAGAAACCTCCGGAGCCGCCGAGGCTGGAGGTGCGCGAAGTCAGCATGCCGGCCGCAGCCGCGCAGCCCTACCCGCCCGTGCCGCTCACGCCTCAGCAGATGTTTTCGATCGCGCTGAAAAGCGGCGTGACGGATTCGGCCGTAGCGGCGTGGGTGCAGGATGACTGCCTGTACTACTTCAACCCGCGAGGCAAGCGGCAGCAGGTGGCGCTCAGCGCCGTCGATCGCGCTACGACGGAGCGGCTGAATCGGGAAAAGAATCTGTCTCTGTGGCTTCCGCCGGAGTGAGCCGCCCGGCTACTTTTTGAATAGCTCGCGCCAGGAGGGGTCGAGCGCTGTCCAGCGGTCGGGCTCGCCGGCTTCGGTTTCCGGCAGGCAAAGGGAACCGTGCCCCTCCTCGCACAGGAACTCGGTAGTAACCGGCTCGAAGATGCTGGCCCACGAACCGATCGTCACCGGCATGGCCAGCACCTGCAGGCAAACGGGGCATCGGTGCCGCTGATCGGCGAAGCTCCACCACAGCGCGCATCCGAATCCCACTACGAAAATCAGCCCGAAAACACCGCTGGTGAGAACGCCAAGCCATGGCGTGTCCGGCAGATGAGCGCGGAGAGCGGCGCTCGCCTCGATCCACACGAGAGGCAGCACGATCAGGACCGAGGCTGTCTTCGCCCCGAAAAACGCCCAATATCGCCAGCCAAAGCGATTGAGCGACAGCCGCCCGATCGCGATCAGCGCAATCGCGATCACAACCGCAAACCCCACGCCGAAAACGTAGCCGAGGATCATGCGGCCGGGCACGGCATCGAACTGTAGCACCTGCGGCGGGCGCGGCAGGTCAAAGTTCACCGTCTGCGCGATGCGTACGAGTTCAGGCCGCAGCTCGGATTCGGTGGCGCCGGGGTGCAGCCGCCCCACTGCACCGATGAGGAACGGCGCGCCGGGCTCGGGCTGCGGTTCCAGCACCAGAGGCGTCCAGATCGCGATATCCCGTGCGATCGCCCAGAAGGAATCGGGGAGAACGCCGACGACCGTGTACGGCCGCCCGTCCACCGGAATCGTCGTGCCGATGATCGCCGGGTCGCCGCCGAACACCGTGCGCCACGCGCCGCCGCTCAGCACGACGGCTTTCGTGTCGCCGGGCGCGAACGTCCGCCCGACAGCCGCCCGCGTACCCATCAGGGAGAAAAAGTTGGTGGTGACCATCGCGCGGTGGCTCGCCCGCAAATAACGGTATCCAGCGAGGTCCGCGAGGTACTTCGACTTCGCGCGCCACGCCGGCACCAGGGCCGGGGGAACGCCCGATGGCTGGTCCGCCGAACCCGTGAACCGGAGCGAAATCAGGGAGCCGGGATCGCTCACCGGCAGCGGCTTGAGCAGCGCTCGCGTGGCCGGGAAACCGTGTGTGAGCGCGGCCGCGAGCATCAGCACCAGCGCGGCTGAGACCATAATGAAGCCCGGGCCGCGGAACCAGTTCCGTAGGTGCTCGCGGCTGAAGCGCAGATAGAACGCGTCCTTGAAAGCTCCCCAGCAGTGGCGCACGACCTCGGTCTCGGCATCGCGCGTCAACTCGCCGCGTTCCACGAGGATAGACCAATCACGTAGGCCCGAGTCCCATTGGGCAAGCCAATCGGACCTTGCGCGGCGGGGAAGAAGCCAACTAGCCACGCGGATCAACAGACGACAGGCAATCGGCGGCCGTGTCCGGTCATCCGGCGTAGAATTCCCGTTCTTCAACACCGATTAGACGCCAGGGTCATGCGCAACGTTCCATGTGTGCGCGCGACTACAGCGCCCGCTTCGCGAGCAGGCAGTACGCCAGCAGTCCCCAGGCAGCGATGAAGGAAAGACCGCCTACGGGCGTAATCGCGCCGAGTGCCCGGACGCCGCTGGCCGCCAGCAGGTACAAGCTGCCGGAAAAGATCACGATGCCGGCCAGTAACAGCGCGCAAACCGCCGCTGCTCCGGAGTCGCCGATCATCCCGGCTTTGGGCATCATCGATACGACAACGAGGCCGAGCCCGTGGATGAAATGATAGAAGACCGCCTTCTCGTAGACGCCCATCGAGTACTCGTCGAGCCGTCCCCTGAGCGCGTGCGCGCCGAAGGCGCCCAGCATCACGGCCAGACACAGCGCGATTGCTCCGGTGGCTGCCCAGTTCATCATCGCCCCACTACGCTCTGTGCTTGATGAACGTTCCACTCTCGTATTCCTCGAAGGCCTTTCGCACTTCTTCCCGGGAGTTCATCACCACCGGGCCGGCCCAGGCTACGGGCTCGTCCAGGGGCTTTCCGGAGATGAGCAGGAAGCGCGCCTGCTGCCGGCCGGTCGAGATGGCTACCTCGTCTCCGTTCCCGAAAAGAACCGCGGAGCCGGATTCGACCTGTTGGTCCTTGTCGAAGATCGCACCGCCTTCGAGCACGTAAGCGAACGCAGTGTGCCCGGCTTTTACAGGGAGAGTGAGGGGCGTTTCCGGCGGCATCGTGATATCGAGGTATTCGGGCTCGATTACGATGTCGCGCACGGGTCCCCGCACTCCGTTTACCTCGCCGCAGATCACCTTCGCCTTGACGCCACCGGGGAGCGCGACTTCCGGTATCTCGGCGCTTTTTACTTCCTGGTAGCGCGGGTCCATCATCTTCAGCGAGCGGGGGAGGTTCGCCCATAGCTGCATGCCCCACAGGGAACCGCCGCTATCGCCCTTCGGCATTTCCTGATGGATGATGCCGCTGCCCGCGGTCATCCACTGCACGTCGCCGGGTTCGATCTTTCCGTGGTTGCCCATGCTGTCGCCGTGCTCCACGGTTCCGCGCAGCACGTATGTGATGGTCTCGATTCCGCGGTGCGGGTGCGCCGGGAAACCGTTCCTGTAATGGTCCGGGTTATCCGAGTGGAAATCGTCGAGAAGCAGAAAGGGGTCGAACTGCGGCACCTCTTGGAACCCGAACACACGGTTCAGGTGTACTCCCGCGCCCTCGATCGTGGGTTGGCTTTTGAAGATTTCGCGCACTTTTCTCTGAGTGCCCATATATCCGCAGCATAGCGCGGATGTGCGGGTTGCAAGTGTGAAAGGGGGCTGGACAGGCCGGGAGGCCTCTCCCACGAGCTTCGCGCTATACTGGCGGCTTCGCACCCAACAGGAGGACTTGTGTCGCCGTTCGAGAAGCTTTTGCCGGTGCTCGCCGCCGGGGTCGCGCTGCTTGCTTTGCCAGCCTCAGCGCAGCAATCGTCGAAAAAGGATTCCACCTTGAAACTCGAAAAGGAACTGGTGGCAAAGTACGGCGAGGTGCAACGGCCGCGCATCCAGCGCGGACTGAAGCAGGTCGCCGAATTCTGGCGCGACGGCGACGGCGATCAAGCGGCGCTTGAGGATTTCGTCCGCCGCAATTTCGCCGGCGACCAGGCGGCGCTCGACGCTTTGTTCACCCGCTGCGAGCGGCTTTTCGAACAGCTCGACGGACACATGCTCGAAATCGTCCAGGCCTTCCGCCGCCAGATGGACCTCGATCTCGGGCCGATCATGCCCTACGACGAGACGTTCGCGGCCTACGATCCCTCCGCCCACGTCAACGACGACCTGTTCCGGAACAAGCTGGCCTTCGCGGTGCTGCTCAACTTTCCGCTGACCACGCTCGAAGAGCGCCTGGCCAACGGTCCCCAGTGGACGCGCAGGCAGTGGGCCGAAGCGCGGCTCGCCCAGCGCTTCTCGCGCCGCGTCCCGGCAGAGGTGAACCTCGCCATCGCCCAGGCAAGCTCCGAGGCCCAGCAGTACATCTCCGAGTACAACATCTGGATGCACCACGTTCTCGACCGCGACGGCCGCCGCCTGTTCCCCGCGAAGATGCGGCTGCTCTCGCACTGGAACCTGCGCGATCAGATCAAGGCGGATTACGGCGAGCAGGGCGGGCTCGCACGCCAGCGCATTGTGGCGCGCGTGATGGAAAACATCGTCCTTCAGACCATTCCTAAAGCCGTGGTGGACAATCCCAACGTGGATTGGAACCCGTTCACGAACGATGTGCGCGCGTCGACAGTGAAGGACCACGAACGCGCGGCCGCATCCGCGCCCGTCACCGCGGAACCCGAACCGGATACGCGTTACGCCGTGCTGCTCGGCAGCTTCCGCGCGGTGAAACGCATCGATCCATACTCGCCCACAGCGCCGACGCACATGGCGCGCAGGTTCGATGAGGACCGCGAACTCCCTGAATCGCGCGTGCGCCGCATGCTCGAGCAGGTCGCATCGTCACCGCTGGCGGCGAAAGTCGGCGCCCTGATTGAGAAGCGCCTCGGCCGCCAACTCGAGCCGTTCGACATCTGGTACTCGGGCTTCAAGCCGCGCGGCAAGTACACCGAATCGCAACTCGACGAGATCACGCGCAAGAAGTATCCCACCGCGGATGCCTACGCGAAAGATATGCCGCGCATGTTCGAAGCGCTCGGTTTCAGCCCGGACCGCGCCCGGTGCCTCGCGTCGAACATCGCGGTGGAGCCGGCGCGAGGCTCCGGCCATGCCTGGGGCGCGCAGCTCAGTTCGGCCCCGGCCCGCCTGCGAACGCGCGTCGGAAGCTCCGGCATGGATTACAAGGGCTACAACATCGCCGTTCACGAAATGGGCCACAACGTCGAGCAGACGCTCTCGCTCAAGCAGGTGGACCACTGGCTGCTGAATGGAGTTCCGAACACGGCGTTCACCGAGGCCATCGCGTTTGTCTTCCAGGCCAAGGACCTCGAACTGCTCGGCCTCGCCACTCCCGATCCACAGGACGAAGCCCTGCGCGCGTTGGCCGATTTCTGGGGAACGTATGAAATCGCCGGAGTCGCTCTGGTGGATATGGCGGTGTGGAATTGGATGTACGCACATCCGGACGCGACCCCGGCCGAGCTGAAGGCCGCTGTGCTCGGAATCGCGAAAGATGCCTGGAACAAGTACTACGCCCCTGTGTTCCGAGTGCGGGATGTCGTGCTGCTCGGCATTTATTCGCACATGATCGACTCGTTCCTGTATCTGCCCGACTATCCGATCGGGCACCTGATTGCTAACCAGCTCGAAGCGCACATTCGCGGCGCGGGCCGCATCGGTCCGGAAATCGAAAGGGTCGCGCGTATCGGGCGCCTTGCGCCGGACGAGTGGATGAAGAGCGCCACCGGAGCGCAGGTGGGAGCCGACGCATTGCTCGCCGCCGCCGCGCGCGCAATCGCGGCGCTCGAATAGCATTCACGAACGGCCAAACCGCTTCGCGAGACTGACTCCTGCAAACATTGAGATTTTATAATAAAGATAGGAGGGGAAGGAATCATGGCGGAGCAAAAAGAGACCAAACAGGAGGTCGAGCAGCGGCGGGAGCAGGGCGTATCTGGCCGGAGTGAGGGCTTTTCAGGAATGAGCCCGCGTGAGCTCTTCGCGGCAAGTCCGCTTGATCTCATGCGCAGATTCTCCGATGAAATGGACCGCTTTTTCGGGGGCGGCCGTGAAGGTCAGGTTGTGTGGGCGCCCAGCATCGAAATCCGGGAGAAGGACAACAACCTGGTCATTTCCGCCGACCTGCCCGGCCTGAGCGAAGATGACGTGAAGATCGAGGCCACCGACCAGGGGCTCGTGATTCAAGGCGAGCGAAAGCGTGAAGAGGAGAAGCGCGAGAGGGGCTACTATCGGTCGGAACGCAGCTACGGGCGTTTCTACAGGCTCATTCCATTACCGGAAGATGCCAAACTGGAGAACGCCAAGGCTCAGTTCAACCACGGTGTGCTTGAGATTACCGTTCCGGTCGAGGAAGGGCAGCGCAAACGGCGGGAGATCCCGATCGAAGCGGAAGCGAAGGGCAGAACCTCGGGCGGCGGGGCCTAAGGCATGAAAAGACGAGGTGCCAGGCGTGAAGCCAGGCACCCCTTTCGAGTTTAGTTCTTCGCGGCCGGCTCGAAGTAGCCCTGCGCCAGTTCGGGCTTCGCTTCGAGCGCTTTGCTCCAGCAGGCGCGCGCATCCTCCTCGTTGCCCAGAGACTTCATAACGTGTCCGAGGTTGAGAAGAGCCTCCGCGAAGTCGGGGTTCTCCGCCAGGGCGTCGCGGTAAAGGCGCGCAGCCTCGTCTGCTTGGCCGGCTTTCTGAAGCAGCAGCCCGGTGTTGTAGAGCAGCTCCGGGGTACGCTCGCCCAGGTCCACCAAACGGCCGTGGAATTCGAGGGCCTGCTCGAGGTCGCCGCGTTCCAGCGCAAGTGCCGCCAGTCCACGCAGCGCGTCGAGCGACTTGGGATCTGTGTTGAGCGCCTGCTCGTAAACCAGCTGCGCCAGGTCGCGGTCGCCCATCTTCCAATACGAAAGCGCCAGGTTCATCTGCGCTTCGATCCAGTCCTTCTTCTTTTTCAGGCAGGATTCGAACGCTTCGGCGCTGCCGCGATAGTCCCCGCGCTGCAGCCGGACGTAACCGAGGCGGAACCGTGCTTCCTGGTTCTCGGGATCCTTGTCCAGAACCTTCTGGTAAGCTTTTTCGGCCTCATCCTGCTCACCGGATTGCTCGAGCACCAGGGCCAGGTTCCACTGGGCGGCGACAGCGCCGGAATCCAGCCGCACCGCCTGCTGGTAGGCTTCCTTGGCCTCTTTCAGAGCGCCCAATTCCTGGCGCACGATGCCGAGGTTCGTATACGCTTGCGCGGCCTGCGGGCGGACTTTGATCGCCTGTTGGTAAGCGTCCGAGGCCTGCTGGAACCGGCTGGCCTTTTGGTGCGCCAGGGCCAAATTGAACCAGCCCTCGAAGTGGTTGGGCACGGAGTCCACAAGAAGCGTGCAGAACTTCGCAGCCATTTCGTTCTCGCCGGTGGCTGAAGCCCAGGCAGCCAGACCTTCGAGCGCCGCAGTGGACTGCGGCTGCACTTCGAGCAACTGCTCCGAGCACTCGCGCACCAGCTTGTAATCCTTCTTTGCCATCCCCAGCGCCACAAGGTTGGCCAGGGATTCCTGCGAGTGCGGGTTGCGCTTCAGCACACGCCGGTAGAGTTCCGCCGCCTCGTCGAAATCCTGTTCCAGTTGCAGGGCTACCGCCTTGCCGAACAGGGCCGTTTCATTGTCGGATTCCTGGGCGAGGCAAC
Organism: Acidobacteriota bacterium; assembly: GCA_023436715.1. GTDB lineage: Bacteria > Acidobacteriota > Terriglobia > Bryobacterales > Bryobacteraceae > Fen-330. The sequence goes on along the minus strand of JAEZIJ010000229.1, from coordinate 4,571 downwards.
GCTCGAACGCAGCCAATGCGGGTTGCGCCTGGCTCAAATGCAGCAGGCAGATGCCCAGCCCCAACTGCGCTTCGAGCCGCGTGGGGTCCACCTGATGAGCCTTCTGGAATTTGTCTGCCGCGTCTTGCCACCGGCCGGTCCTCTCCAGGCACACCGCCAGATTGAACCAGCCGGAGCGATGGTCGGGTTCCAGTTGGAGCAGTTCGCGGTAGCTGTTGGCCGCGCCCTCGAATTGCCCCAGCTCAAACTGAATGTGACCCATCGCCGAGTAGATGTCGGCGGATTTCTCGCCTTTGGCGATCGCGCGCTGCAACTCCCGGAGCGCTTCCTCCGGTTTGCCATCCAGGTGCAGCGAGACGGCGCGTGCCATGTACCGCGAGGGTTTCGGACCGTCCGTCCGCGGGCTGAACTCCACAGGCCGTAGGGGCTCCGGCCCCGCGGCCATTCCTTTTCGTTGATTGACCATTCCCAACCTCGTTTTCTAGTTACATGAATTTGAAAAATCGCGTCGCATTTCTGATTGCGCCGGCCAGGGGCACCCAGTTCTGCTCCTGGGCAGCTTCGACTGCCGCCGGATCGAACTCCACCGGGACTGTGTCCACCCACCCGTCGGGCAGGTGCGGCCTGAACAGCGGAATCCTGTAGTCGAAGGCGGCTGCGCGAACCGTCCCGGTCGCCGGTGCGATTTCGGTCCAAAGCAGGTCCGCCGAAGGCAGCTTCATGCTGAAGTCCCATACGGGTTGCGACACCGGCATCACCATCTGGGCCGCGATGGCGTCATAGCCGGGCGCAAGGCGCATGGTGCTGAAATCCTCGATGTCTTCGTGCTCGTCGGGCGAGACGAACACCGCTTCCGGCATGCTCGCCTTCCCGCGCCTTGCCGATCCGAATACCGGCAGCCGGGCGGGACGCTTTACCGGGCGGAAGGCCGGGGCCAACCGAACGGTTTTGACAGCGGTGCGGTCGTCCGGCCGCTCCTGCACGTTTAGCCTGAACGCCGGCGCTTCTCCCAGCCCGGCCGCGAGATTCGCCGATTCTTTGTCGATGACCGCGGCACGTTGCATTTCGACCGCAACGGGCGGGAGCGGCCGGGGCCTCCCACCGGACAGAACCGGCGCTTTCTCGACTTGGAAGCGCCCGCTCGAGACGGGAGCCATCCGGAGCACGGGGAGTCCCGAGCAGAGGGCATCGAAGCCCGCTGACGCACTGCCGAGAGCCTGCCAGTCCGCCGATTGCCGCGACGCCGGGAGAGCCACGGAGGCGCTTTGGAGCGTCCTGTATCCGGTGCCGGTGAGCCGGAGAGATCCTGTTAGATGCAGTGGCGCCGGTAAGTCCGCCGGTTGAGGAGCGAACCCGGCGTAATCTGACGGTAAGCGCGACGGGGCTGACGGCTTTGGATGGCTCGCCGCTGCCGGCAGGGCGCTGCCTGTCGCCAGCGTGCATCGAGCGGCCAGCGGCGCCGACTGCTCCACGAATGTGGCCGGCTCCGGCGAGAACTCCGCAGCCCGCGGGGCGGCAAACCGTGATTTCAGGTTCCGTGCGGCGGCCGCCGCGGTCGATAGGATTCCTCCCTGCGCCATCACCAGCGCGGGCACTGGCGCGGAGACCGGAGCCGGCGGCCGAGTCCCTTCCAACTCGATAGCCACTGCAACTCCGCGGGGAGTTGCCGCGATATTGAGTCCCCTTCCCAATCCGGGCAGTTGTGGGCCAGGCTGTTCCAGACCGCGTGCCGCCGTAAGCCGATTTTCGAGCGCCGGAAGTCCAGGTGTCCGGACAGAAAGGGCGAGGACGGTTCCAATCGGAACCGGCGTTGTGCCGGAGAACCACCTGGGAGCGCTTGCCGGCGCGATTCCGGAGACCGAAGCGATGCGCTCCTGCCCGGTGAGCTGGAATGCGAGGCCTTCCTGCGCGATCACGAGGCGGTTCGGTTCGGTCGAGAGCGCCGGGATGATGCAGGGCGCCGGTTTTGCCCCCCGCGGCCGCGGCGCGCCAATCGCGGCGAGCGGAGCCACGGTGGCCAGGGAACGTGTGGCGGTCAAGCCCGAGTCGAACCGCGGCAGGGCTTGCGGCCGGGCGCTCAGTGGCCCCAAGGCGTGCTGGGCAGTGCTACGCGCGCGGCCTGCCTCCAGCAGAGGCGTGCCGGCTCGAAAACTCCCCTCGCCGACCCGATGCACGTACGCCGGCGCCGGAACGTTTGGCGCCAGCGGTTTCGCCGGTGCCGCGACTGGCGGTGCGTCTTCCCAAGCTGTTGCGGCTTTCACGGGGCCTCGCTCCGCCTTGGGCAGCGCGGGCAACGTCAGCGCCAGTTCGTGCGAAATTTCTTTCGTTTCGAGCGACTTTGATATCGACGGCAGCAGGGGCTTCGGGGGTGCGAAGCGTGGCGTCGCCGTCGGCACGATTCTACGCGCCTCGCGCGCGGCCACACCCGGCATCGGCAATGTCTCGAGCCGTGCGCGACCCGGCAGGACGCGCCCAGTCTCAGCCGGTCCGGTCACGCGATGCGGCAAATGCACCGGCACGTGCGAAATCTCCCCGACCGCGAAGAAGCCTTTCGCGTCCGACTCGCCGCGAGCCGCCGCCGGAGGAGCAAGGCACGCTGGACGGGCGACCGGCGGGTCCTGGAATGTGGGAGCGGGCTTGCCGCCTCTGGCCGGGAGAACCGGCGCCGCCTGGAACACAGCCGCCGAGGCCTTTCGCGCCATGCCCGGTACGACTCGCCTGACTCCGGCGGCCGGCGGCACGTCCGGACGGATCGGTTCCGCCTCCTGGAGGACGCCGCCAGACCACGCTGCAGCGCGTGGGATTACAGGCCTCGGCGCGCGCCTTGGCGTCGCTTCAGTCCGCAGTGACGGCTCAATCCGGCTCGGGTGCGGCGTAAGAGTCACCCAACTTGCCGGGTCAGGAGCCACTACCGCGGGTAGGTCCTCCACGACCGGCTCGAGGTTCGCGCGCGGCAGCGAAAGATCGGGGCGGGCGAAAGACAAAGCCGCCGTTCGCACATTCCGCGAGCGATCCGGGCGACGATCGGCCGGCGGCGCGGGCGGCGTCAGTTGCGCGTATCCCGCCATGGGCGGGGCCGGGCGCTCCACCGGTGGCGGCGGCACGACTGGAGTCGGCGCCTGGCGATGCGGGCGCGCCTGGCGCTTTTCGGAAACGGGCTCCAACCGCTCCGAAAGTGAAGGCGCGTGCTCCTTTGGTGCGGGTGCGTGTCCTTTGCTTTTACGGCGCGCCGGCGCGGAAACCCGCTCGTGCGATTCCACGAGCCGGTTCAGTGCCATTCGCGTCAGCTCGTGATACCTTTGCCGATGCTCGTCTGAGCAGAAATCAGCATCGGTGAGCTGCCGAACTATAGAGACGCGTTTCCCGCAGTAGAAACAGGGCATGCGCCCATTCCCTTCCGCTCAATTATAGGGACTTCAGAGTAGTTTTTTCCAGAATAATCAGGTGTTTTATGAGGCGGTCAAGGTCTTTCGAGCGGTCTGTTTTGAGCAGTTTGGGCGAGCGGGTTCCGCGGGGCAGGGACTAATGTCCTAGTACTTTCGGCGACTGGGATTATTCCCTTCGTTGACTTTGAAAGGTGTGAAACCATCGGAGCGGCGTGCAAGTGGCTTACTGGCAGCATCTTAAGTCGCTGGCGTAAGAGTTTTCCCCGAGCGGCTCGCTATTGAACTTTTGGATAGTACCGGTACTCTTATTGGTTGATTATTAACTTTTTTTGCCCGGGATGCGCGGCCGGGAGCGGGCAGCAACGAATGCGTGGCACAATGGTCCGATGGCGCTTGCTGCCGGCGTGCTCGTGCTCGGGCTGCTGGTGTTGTGGGCGCTGATTCTCCGGCGGTCCCCATGAACCTGGAACCCGTATTGCTGAACGTCAGCCTCTTCTGGCTGCTCACAACACCTCATGAGTTCGCGCATGCGTGGGCGGCTACGAAGCTCGGCGACGACACGCCCCGGCGTGAGGGGCGGCTGACGCTCAATCCCCTGGCGCATGCGGACTGGCTGGGAACCGTGATTCTTCCTGCACTTACATCGCTCATGGGCGGGGGTTTTCTCGGCTGGGGGAAGCCCGTGGCCACGAACCCGAGCCGTCTGCGAGGTGGTTTGAACGGCCTGGCCGCGGTGGCGCTGGCCGGGCCGGGCAGCAACATCGTGCTGGCGATTCTGCTCGCCGCGGTTGCGCGCCTCACCGCGCAGGTGATGCCCGGAGTGGCGGATTATGCCGCGCGCGGGGTGTACTTGAGCCTTTATCTGGCGCTGTTCAACCTGCTGCCGGTACCGCCGCTGGACGGTTCGAAGCTCCTGCTGGCTGCGCGGGTCCCCGTGGTGGTGTATCAGGAAATTGCGAGGTTTGGGTTTGTTCTGCTGATCGTAGCGATGAGCGCCTCCGGCCTCGGCAGATGGCTGTCCCAGTGGAGTTGGAACGGAGCGCAGGCGCTCTTCGGCCTACTCGGTTGAGAGGCTGCGGAACCGCTCGCTTACGCTCGCGGCTCAGTATGGCCCTGCGGGCCGGGCATGCCCGGCCCCTACAAGGAATTCGCGGTCTTGCGTAGGGGCCACGCATGCGTGGCCCG
>JAEZIJ010000227.1 GCA_023436715.1 Acidobacteriota bacterium | reverse complement strand
AGCCTCACAGACTACTCCGGCTTACGCTGCGCGTTGGCTCTGAAGAGCATACCTCGCCTCTGCCCCGTTTTCATGCTCGCGGGTGCCGCTTTCAGCGCGGCATGGCTCGAACTGTCCCCGGTTTTGGGGTTTGCGCTGCCGGGCTGATTTGATGACAATGGTTGGGTTTAGTTAGCAGGCAGCACAACGGGAGAAATCATATGACTAGCAGAAGGACATTCCTGGCGAGCTCGGGCATAACCGCCGCATTGTCACGCTCGGCCGCCGGAGCAAACGACCGTATCCGCGTGGGAGTGCTGGGCGCGGGATCGCGCGGCAGCTACATGGCTCCAATCTTCGCTGAGAATCCGGACTGCGAGGTTGCCGCCGTTTGCGACGTGTTCAAGCCAAACCGGGAAAAGGCAGCCGGAGCGCTGAAGAGCAATCCGCAGCTTCAGGTGGACTACCGGAAAGTGCTCGAGCGCAAAGATATCGATGCGGTGCTGATCGCGACGCCGGACCACTGGCACGCGCCGATGATCGTCGAAGCCTGCCAGGCGGGCAAGGATGCGTATTGCGAAAAGCCGCTTTCGAACAGCATCGAAGCCGCGTGGACGGCCGTGGACGCCGTGAAAAAGCACAATCGCGTGGTGCAGATCGGGTTGCAGCAGCGCAGTTGGGACCACTTCCAGTTGTGCTGCCAGTGGGCGCAGGACGGCAGGTTCGGGCAGATCTACCACGCGCAGTTGCACTGGCAAGGCCACTACACCCGGCCGGTGGAGGAGCCGAGCGCGCCGCCGGCGGACCTCGACTGGGAGCTGTTCCAGGGCCCCGCTCCGCGCAAGCCGTACACGCCCGGCCGGCAGCGAGGCTGGCGCGGCTACTACGACTACGGCGGGGGCATCATCACGGACCAGGGAGTCCATCTTGCCGACCTTGTGATGTGGTATCTGAACGCGGGCGCGCCGAAATCGGTGTCGGCCTCGGCGCAGTGGGTGCGAGTGACTCCGCCGAACCCCGAGCAGCCGCCGGACACGTTCGCGATCACCTGGCAATACGACAACTTCGTGATGAGCTACGCGAACACGATGATGCCGATGACGGACTACAACAACGAGCACGGCGTGTACTTCTACGGCACGAAAGGCGCGCTGCACGTGGCACGCACGGCGTACACGGCGCGGCCGCTTCCGGCCAGAAGGCCGTCGAACCAGGAGGCGCCTCCTCCGCCCGCCTTCGAAGCGGTGCACAAGAGCTTCCCGTACGTTGGCGGTCCGTCCGACAGAGCGCACGTCAGGAATTTCCTGGACTGCGTGAAGTCGCGGCAGAAGCCTCTGACGCACGTGGAAGTCGGTTTCAACTCCACGCTCCCGCTGCTGTTGGGCGTGCTGGCGTCGAAGACCGGCAAGCAATACTCCTGGAACGGCAGGAGCGCGGTGGCGTGCGGGTAAGCCCCCGGGCCGGAGGATCGATCCAATGAGAAGAAGAGAGTTTGTAAAATCCGCTGCGTGGGCCGGGCTCGGGCTCGGGCTCGGTCTCGCCGGCCCGGCGTATGCCGCCCGGGCACGGATGTACGTATCGCTGAACGGCACGCTTACAGGCAATAAGATCACCTGGCCGGAGTTCGCAAAACTGGCCGCTAAGACAGGCTATGGCGGAGTGGACCTCAACCTGGGCGCGGCGATAAAGGAAGGCGCCGAGGACACGCGGACCATGCTGCGGGATCTCAAGCTGCGCGCCGCATGTTGCGGCTGCCCGGTGAACGCCGGCCGCGACGAAGCGGCGTTCAAAGCCAGCATGGAAAAGCTGGACGAAGCGGCCAGGTTCGCAGCCGCCGTCGGCTGCAACCGGATGACGGCGATTCTTCCCGCCGCCAGCCAGACGCCGAAGGACGAACTGCTCAAGACCTATAAGGAGCGGTACACCGCCGTTGCCGCCGTGCTGGCAAAACACAATGTGCGGCTAGGATTCGAGTTTCTCGGGCCTCTGCAATTCCGCACGCGCCAGCCGCACGAGTTTCTCTGGCGAATGAACGACGTGGTCGCTTTCTGCAAAGAGTGCGGCCCGAACACGGGCCTGCTGCTCGATAACTGGCACTGGCACCATTCGGGCGCGACGGTGCAGGATATCCTGAAAGCCGGCAAGTCGCGCATCGTGACGGTGCACATCTCGGACTGCCCGAAGATGGCTCCGGAGGATGTGAAGGACAACCAGCGTTTGCTGGCCGGCGAGGGTGTCATCGACACCGTCGGGTTCTTCAAAGCGCTCAAGCAGATCGGTTACGTGGACGGCATCAGTCCCGAACCGCTCGGCCGCATTCCGGCCGGCACGTCGCCGGAAGAGGGCGCGAAAATGGGCCTCGAAAGCGCGCTGGCTGTGATGAAGAAGGCCGGCGTGGCCTGAGAAAGAATCCGGGGACACTCCGGGCTGGATGCGGCGCGTGTCCCCGGATTCTTTCGCAACCTCCAACGGGTGAATCGTATGAGTCAATCATCAGGAATCGGCCGGCGGCAATTCCTCGCGTCGGCGGGCATCGCACCGGCGGCGGGACTCGTCTCCGCTGCTGCTCCGAACGAAGACCGGGCGCCGCTGTTTGACGGCCGCACGCTTGCGGGCTGGGTGATCGAGGAAGGGCCGGAGTCGTCTTTCTATGTCGAGAATGGAGCAATTGTCTTCCACTCCAGCGCGAGTTCTCCTACCTGGCTGCGCTCGGAACGCGAATACGAGAACTTCGACCTGACGGGCGAGTTCTTCCTCAAGGGCTGGATGGATTCCGGCTTCTGCTTCCATGCCCCGTTGCACGGCCGCATCACCCAGACCGGTCTACAGATGAAGGTGTTCGCGAATCCCGATCCCGCGCCCGCTCCGCACTCGACGGGCGCGATTTTCCCCGTGGTCGCCCCGAGCAAGATCAACGTCTGCCAGGGCTGGAACGACTTCCGGATTCTGATGGACTGGCCGAAGCTCCAGGTGTGGACGAACGGCGAGCAGATCCACGACCTCGACGTTGACTCCGTGCCTGAGTTGCGGAACAGGCTGCGGCGCGGCTACTTCGGCATCACGACAACGTCGTACCCTTGCCCGTTCCGCAATCTGATGGTGCGGGAACTGCCGTCCAAAGAGAAATGGATCACGCTCTACGAGGACGCTGGCGACATCGCGAACTGGGTAGCCACACAGGGCAAGCCGAACTTCGGAGCGCTCGGCAAGGTGCTGCGCGCCGATGGCCTGGGCGATTTCGGCGTGCAGCAATCGTTCCGCGATTTCGAACTGCACTTGTATGTGCGCGGCTGCCGCGTACACAACGGCGGCGTGCAGTTCCGCTGCACCGGCAAGGGCGCCGCGCGCAAGGTTTACGAAATCCAGATTCACGACGTGGAAGAGGCGCACTTCCCCACGGGTTCGCTGTACCACTACAAGCGGGCGCAATATCCCCGGATCGAGCCGGAGAAGTGGTTCTTCATGCAACTTCTTGTGAAAGACCGCTACTGCCTGGTGCGGATCAACGGCGATACCGTCATGGAGTACGAGAAACTGGAGCGCGTCGAGGAAGGCACCATCGAATTCCAGGCGCACAGCGCGGGGCGCTGGCTGGAGTACAAGCACATACGCATCAAGCGCCTCTGAGTTCCCGCTGTACTAATCGAAGTAGCAGACGGCGGTTTGGCGCAGAGTGTCCGCGTGCAGCCGGAGCGGGTGTCCTGAGGGTTCGATTACACGTACCGCCTTGGCCCAGGCCGCTTCCTCAGGGATGAGTTTCGCCAGGTGGTTGGGCGCCGTTTCGAGGATGTTCGCGTTGAGGTGGTTTCCTTCCTTGCCGGGGATCAGTGCGAGGTAAAGAATCTGCATCTCGACCAGATCGTTGAAGAAGTGTGTGCCAAGGGAAACATCCGGCACAAGCCCCTCGCGCATTTCGATCACCTCGCATATGGCCGTTGCGCGGCTGATTTCAGCGAACGAGACAGGCACTCCGAGAGTGGGCTCCGTGGTGCCCCAGCGTCCAGGCCCGACCAGAATGAGCCCACCCTCGGGCTGGTTCTCCAGGCGAGTGAGGCGCCCGATCAGCCGGGCAATCGAGTAGCGATCGGTGAGGGACAGTGCGCTGTAGACAGAGGGCACGACATAAATCAGGCGCCCCACCGTGGAGAACATGCTTGGGCCGATGACGGCGCCCTGTGTCTTCAGAACGAGATCGTCTTCGGCGACGGCGGCCGGCGGCGCGACAGCGGGCCCGCCGAACTTGACCTGAAATGGCCGGCATTGAACTACGTTTATCCGGTAGCTGCCATCCGGGAGAAAGTTCGCCGTGAACTCCACGTCAACGGGATAGTCGTATGCCTTTTCGAGAGTCTCAAGGAGGCTCCGCATGTCGGCGACGAACGAGGTTTGCGAGAGCAGTCTGCCGAACGTGAGGACCCAAGGGAAAGCCGGACGCCCTGTTTCCCACGACCGTCTGACCATCTCCGGGTCGCGTGAAGCAACCATCTCGATGCACTGCTCGCCGCAGGATTTCACGACTTCCTCGAAGGAACGCTCGCCCTGCTCCTTGTTCTCGAGATCAAGAACGTCGACGCGCCATTGCGCATATCCGCGCACTTCGCGCGATGTCATCTCCGGCCGGCGCGCCGGCGCATTGAGCGCCACGATGCGTGTATAGTCGTTATCGGATCGGCGGACAGCTCGGGTACCGAGGCCGAAAACGAGCCGCAGGACGCCGGCTCTTGGATCGATCAGCTCGGACCATGCAAACGGATTGTAAGACAGCCCCACGCCGGCCACTTGCGGGAAGAAGAAGCGGCCATACACCGCGCCCGACACGCGCTGAACGAGAAGCGCCATCTGTTCATCGCGATCGAGCAGGCCGCGCTCAGCGCGATAGAGCAAGGCATTGCGTCCCAAGGCGCTCGCATAGATGTGGCGCACTGCCGCGAGAAACGCCTCAAGGCGCTCCTGCGGCGAGCCCTGGTTTGTGCAGAAGACACTTTCGTACTTGCCGGCGAAGGCGTTCCCGAAGCTGTCCTCGAGCAGGCTGGACGAGCGCACGACGATGGGAGCCTGGCCGAAGTAGTCCAGCATTTCAGCAAACTGGTCGCGCACGAACTCCGGGAACGAGCCGGCAAGCATCTGCTCCTGGGCGCGCTCAACGTCTTCGAGGAACCTCGCGCCCTCGCGCTGATTCTGCCGAATCCGCCAACAACCGTTGCCGACGATGTACGAATAGAAGACATCGGACCCCACGAAAAACGAATCGTGCGGCTCGAGAACTTCCTGCCAGCGCCCTCCGGCGCGGCGCAGAATCGCGCGGGCAATGAGCATGCCTGCCGCCTTGCCGCCGACAAGGCCGGTGCCGATCATGCGATGGCGCACGGCGAGCAGATCTTCGATCGTCAGGTAGCGTTCCGCAAGTTCCAGCATGCGCTCGTTGCGGCTGACGATCATGTGCAGCAGGCGCCGTGCAATCTCCTGCGTTGCCTCCGGCCTACGCTCGCCGCGCCGGACGGCGTCGATGGTTTCCTGCGCCGCCTGAAAGGTGCGATCCCAGAGGTCGAAGCGGCCGGTTTCGCTGCCCGAGCCGTCGCGAATAAGCGGCTCGTAGATGCCGGAGATGGTCGCGCTTTCCGTCACCGGCAAGAAGGAATCGCCCTGCCAGACATGCGGCAGATACATCGTTGGCGAATAGCGCTCAAATACTTTCAGGGGATGGACGTAGAGCTTGCCTTCATGGCGGTGGACGTCGAGCAGGAGCTGCGTTGTGTCCCGAATGGAGGCCACCGCGCGGTACGAATGCCGCCGCCGCAAGAGCGCGAAATAGGCGATCGTCTCGAGCTCGCGCAGGTACGGGCAGGTAACCTTGAAGAAGTTGCCCACCATCATGTCGCTGTACCAATCGGCGGCGAGGTCGGAGAGGCAGTCGAACAGGTAGAAGGCGCCGCGGCCGGCACGCGCGATCACGCGGTGGATCTCCGCCGTCAACGTCTCGAAGCCGGCCGCCGGATCGAGGCGGTGGGTTTCAACGCGCGGGTCCGTTGGGATCAGCTCTTCGTGGCGCTCGAAGTGGAAATAGATGAACTTGCGGCCTTGCCGGAGCGCTTCCTCGCAGTACGGGCGCACAAAGGGAAGGTAGTCCTCGATTGAGCCAACCTGCCAGACAACGTTGTCTCCGGCGATCAGCCCTTCGAGAATGCGATCGAGCGCCGGCAACCCGGTGCTGGGATGGGCTTCACCCGATGACATAAAACCCCCGTTTCCCTCAGGGTAGCGAGATGACGCCCCGCTGAGTCTGGCCATCCATGCGCACTGACAAGGGTTGGGCGAGGCGGACGTGCCGGACTCCCAGTGCGACGTCCTCGCCGGGCAGTGCCTTGAGCAGATCCCACCGGAGGTACTCCTTCTCCTTCGGCTCGACCAGGAAGAAGTAGCCAATGCCCGCTGAGGTCATATTGTGGAAAAAGTGAGTGCCCTGCGACGGGTCTATCGGCAGGTCCTTCGGAGGAACTTCGACGATGGCCCGCGCCCCGGAAATCTGGTGCCAGGTCACGGGAATTCCGATCCAGGGATCGAAGGAGCCCCAGCGCCCGGGTCCAATGAGCAGATACTGCCGGCCTTCGCGCGTCAGCCGCTCGTTAATTCTCGCTACTAGCGATGCGACGTCGGCGCTCCGGCCGCGGTCGAACTGTTCGGAATCGACATAGACAATGTCGCGCAAGTTCTGGATGCACCCATTCCCGAGCACACGCTGCGAACGGCAGAGGAGTTTGTGCGGCGGAACCTGCTCCGGAGCGATGTCGCAACGTTCGCGTGACGCGACCAGAGGTCTCATCTGCAGGAAGTAAAACACCGGCTTGCGGGATGGATCGGAATCGAGATCCACGGCAAACTCGATCTCGACGGCGAAACCCACGTCCTTGCGAAAGGCATCGAACAGCTTGTTGAGAATCGCGCAAAGCGGGAAGACTTTGTGCTTGAGGATACGCGCGAACGTGACGACGCGGGGTCCGCGCCTTCCGATTCCGTCGTAGATCCTATCCTCGCTGGGGTCCACAACGCTGCCCGAAAGCGCGAGGGTGCCATCCGCCTCGGCCTGAGAGAGTTGCAGGCGGGCAAGCGTAGCATCCGTGCCGCCCAGCAAGTCGGCTTCTCCGCGCTCGAGATCGAGTGCGAAGAACTCCCGCTGCGCCACCCTCATGACTTCGGCGGGCGACCGGAACTGCGGCAAAACCTGCGGGTAGCGCGGGCAGAAGCGCATCGCATCTCCGCCCTCGACCACCTGCTTGCCGAGGCCCAGGGCGATCGTCGCCACCCCATCCTCCGGCTTCATCTGGAAAACCGGGTAGTAATTGTGAGACTGCCCCACCCCCGAGATGGCCGGGTAGAAGTAGCGTCCGTACCGGTGGCCGGCGATTTCCTGGACGATCACCGCCATGCGGGATTCAGTCAAATCGTGCCCGATCGCCTCCAGGTAGCGCCGCGGCCGCTCGAGGTAAGCGGAGGCGTAGACCAGCTTCACGGCGTTCTCGAGTTGGCTCAGTCTTACCTCAACGTCCGGATGACTGTTGGGCAGCATGTATGTCGCATAGAGCCCAGCCGACGGCTGGCGGTGAGAGTCCTCGAGCAGTCCGGACGACCGCACGGCCAGCGGCACATTCACCCGGTTGACATAGAATTCCAGGCCGTCCCGCAGCCGGGGGCAGAGTTGGCCGTCCGCAAAGCGCTGAAGCAAGTCCTGGTCGGCAACGCCGCCGAGCGACGTTACGTCGATTCCGTTATCCGCGAGGAAGGCGTCGGATTCGTCCGCGCCGATCACGAGCGTGCGGGGCACACGGGTCTCGATTCCTTCAATGCAGCCGTCCTTCAACCACTGGCTGAGTTGACGGAACACGAACGCCAGGCCGCGGCCCTTGCCGCCCAGCGAGCCCCGCCCGAGCACGAGGAAGGGGTAGCCTGGATCGAATTCAGGCGGGCGAAAGTCCGCAATCGCTCCCCGGTACTTCTCCCTGCGCGCAATGGAGACCGCGCTGATCAAGTACTCCTTGAGCGCATCGACGGACGGAAAGTCCGCGAGGGTAATAGGCCTGAGGACCGCGGCCAGCGTCGTCTCGCCGCGCGCCCGGAACCAGTGGGACAGATCGTTGCGCTTGACGTGGAACACGAACGATTCGTCGGGCACGGCGCCGATCGCCTGCTCCATCTCCCACAGGTTGGAAACGCGCCTGACACTTGTCCCGTCCGGCATGCGGAATTCGAAATCGCCGAAGCCAATGTCCTCGAGAACGAACTGCTCGATTCCGGCCCGCATGTTGGATCCGCGCTTGCTGAGGCAGCGCGCCCCCACCGACCTGGCGATTTCGTCGGCATTCGGCTCCGACGACTGGACGAGAATCGGGACACCGGGCGCCCGGTCCGCAACCGTACGGAGAAAGCGCACGCCAGCCTCGGGATCGACGCGGTCGTCGTAGAACGTGTGCAGATCGGAGATGATGCCCGACAGCGAGGTCTCGTACTTCTCAAAGAGCTGGTTTGCCTCGCCGAAGGTGCGCGCCAGCAGCACCTTGGGTCGAACTCGCGTCCGGACCTGACGGTCGCTCTCGTTGATGCCTTCGGGCACAAGCATGAAGGTGCGCTGCATCAGCATCGAGTAGAGGTGCGGCAGGATCAGCGAGTAGTGCTCCACCGCATCCTCTATCACGAGAATCGTTCCGATGGAGGCGATGCTAAGGTCGCGGTCGACGTTCTGGCTGTCCTCCACGAGCTTCATGATCGAGAGCAGGACGTTCGCGCTGCCGCGCCATACGAAAATCCAGTCGATTCCTTCGGGCTCAGCGCCGCGGTAGATCTGTTCGAACCAGGAGCCGTCGAAGACTACCATGACCACCGGCACGCCGGGGTGGGCGGCCTTCACCTTCCGGCCGAACTCGGGCGTGTCCGTATCCGGCAGATTGCCGGACGCGAGCACGAGGTCGAAGTGCTCCTTGCCGAGAATGCGCAATGCTTCTTCGCCGGACAGGGCTGTGACAATCTGAGGGACGTTCTGGAGGTGCAGGAGCTGGGAAGCGCCGTAGATGTCCTGGGTCAGCGAGTAATCGCGCGAGATGCTGAAGGACTCATACGGATTCGAGACCATCAGGATCGTACGCACACGCCGGGCCATGAGATGGTGCAGGCCGCGAAACTGCGGATCGTATGCGTAGCGGAGTTGGTCGCGAAGGTCCGACGGCTTCATCAATACCTCCTGGGATCACGGTACGCGGCTCAGAATCGCTACTGAGCCGCGCGCGTAAGCAAGCGGTTTATGCTATACGAGGCCCTGCGCCAGCATCGCGTCCGCCACCTTGACGAAGCCCGCGATGTTGGCACCCGTAACGTAATCGGCGGGGACACCGTATTCCTTGGAAGTCTCCCAAGCCGAACGGTGAATGGAGGACATGATTTGCTTCAACCGGCCATCGACTTCCTCCCGGGTCCAGCTAATGCGCATCGAGTTCTGCGCCATCTCGAGGCCGGAGGTAGCCACGCCGCCGGCGTTTGCAGCCTTCCCGGGGCCGTAGAGAATCTTCGCCGCGCGGAAGTGCTCCACACCGTCGAGCGTCGTCGGCATGTTGGCGCCCTCGGCTACGACAGAGCAGCCGTTCTTAAGGAGCAGCTTGGCATCCTCTCCGCTGATTTCGTTTTGCGTCGCGCTCGGAAACGCGCAGTCCGCCGGGATGTGCCACGGCCTCGCGTTCGGGAAGTACTCGGCCTTGGGGAACTTTGCCGCATATTCCCTGATGCGGCCACGCCGGCCGTTCTTGAGGTCCATCACCCAGGCCAGCTTCTCCGGATCGATCCCATCCTTGTCGTAAATCGTGCCGTCGGAATCGGAGAGCGTGACGGCCTTCGCGCCGTACTCGTTGAGTTTTTCGACGGTGTACTGCGCCACGTTGCCCGAACCTGAGACCAGGCAGGTTTTGCCTTTGATGCCGTCGCCTCGCGTCTTGAGCATCTCCTCGCAGAAGTAGACGCAGCCGTATCCCGTAGCTTCCGGCCGAATCAGCGACCCACCCCAGGCCAGCCCCTTGCCCGTCAGCACGCCGGTGAACTCGTTGCGGAGGCGCTTGTATTGGCCGAACATGTATCCGACTTCGCGTCCACCCACGCCGATGTCGCCCGCCGGTACATCCGTGTCCGAACCGATGTGCCGGCAAAGCTCCGTCATGAAGCTCTGGCAGAAGCGCATCACCTCGGCGTCAGACTTTCCCTTGGGGTCGAAGTCGGACCCGCCCTTGCCCCCTCCCATCGGAAGCGTGGTCAGCGAGTTCTTGAATACCTGCTCGAAGGCCAGAAACTTCAGGATGCCGAGATAGACCGTCGGGTGAAACCGTATCCCGCCCTTATAGGGACCGATCGCGCTCGAGAACTGAATGCGGAATCCGCGGTTGACTTGAACCTGCCCCTGGTCGTCCTGCCAGGGGACGCGGAACAAAACGACGCGCTCCGGCTCGACCATACGATCAAGTATGCGCGCTTCGATGTACTCCGGATGCCGCTCCAGTGCCGGCGTGATAGACCGGAAAACCTCCGTCACGGCTTGCAGAAACTCGGGTTCTCCGGCGTTTCGCTTCTTGACGGTCTCGAAAACCTGATTGATGTATGCTGACGTCTGCATTTGCGCTCCTCTATGATTGGGTGTCGTTACTACCGGACCTTGTCATAAAACCCGGGAAATTCGAACGCTTCCAGCCTTCTGTGAAGGGGTTTTAAGGGGGCGGTCTCCCAGTCCGCTTCCACACGGACCTGGAGAGGATTATTTTAGCACCCACCTGACAATTCGCGTTACGCTGAAACCAGAGGGAATCAGAGGCATGCTAATCCGAAAAGAAGACGCTTTGGAGTATCACTCGAGTCCCACCGCCGGCAAGCTCTCCGTCACGCCCAGCAAGCCCTGCCGCACACAGCGCGACCTCAGCCTCGCGTATACGCCGGGTGTCGCCGTGCCGTGCAAGGAAATCGAGCGCGACCCCGCTCTCGCCTACAAGTACACCGCCAAGGGCAACCTCGTCGCCGTTGTGTCCAACGGCACCGCTGTCCTAGGACTCGGTAATATCGGTGCGCAGGCCGGCAAGCCCGTCATGGAAGGCAAGGCCGTCCTGTTCAAGCGCTTCGCCGATATCGATGTGTTCGATATCGAGCTCGCGACCGAGGACCCGCAAAAAGTCATTCTCGCCTGCCAACTCCTCGAACCCACCTTCGGCGGAATCAATCTGGAGGACATCAAGGCTCCCGAGTGTTTCGAGATCGAGGAAGAGCTCAAGCGCACGATGAAGATTCCCGTTTTCCACGACGATCAGCACGGCACCGCGATTATTTCCGGCGCCGCCCTGCTGAACGCGCTGGAGTTGGTCGGCAAGCGCATCGAGGACGTGAAGCTCGTCGTCAACGGAGCCGGCGCCAGCGCGCTTTCCTGCGCCGAGCACTACGTCCGCCTCGGCCTTCGCCGCGAAAACATTCTGATGTGCGACACCAAGGGCGTCCTTTACCAGGGCCGCACCGAGGGCATGAACAAGTACAAATCCCGCTTCATTCGCGAAACGAATGCGCGGACCCTCACCGATGCCTTCCGCGGCGCGGACGTCTTCGTCGGTCTCTCCTGCGGCAATTGCGTCACGCCCGAGATGGTGAAATCCATGGCCCCGAACCCCATCGTGCTCGCCATGGCCAACCCCGATCCCGAAATTCCGTACGATGTGGCCGTTAAAGCACGCCCCGACGTCATCATGTGCACCGGCCGGTCGGACTATCCCAACCAGGTCAACAACGTCCTCGGATTCCCCTTCATCTTTCGCGGCGCTCTCGATGTGCGCGCCACCACCATCAATGATGAGATGCAGCTTGCGGCAACCCGCGCGCTGGCGTCCCTGGCGAAGGAGGACGTGCCCGATTCCGTCCGCAACGCATACGGCGTCGATCAAATGGAGTTCGGCCGCGAGTACATCATTCCCAAGCCCTTCGATCCCCGCGTGCTCATTTGGGAATCGGCGGCGGTCGCCCAGGCAGCGATGGAGAGCGGCGTCGCGCAGCAACCGGTCAATCTCGACGAGTACAAGGATGAGCTTGAACGGCGGCTCGGCCGCGCCCGTGAGGTCATGCGCATCATGATCCACAAAGCGCAGCGGCGGCCCATGCGCGTCGTCTTCCCCGAAGGCGATCAGACGAAAATACTGCGGGCCTGCCAGATCCTGCTCGATGAAGAGATCGCCAGCCCCATCCTGCTCGGCGACGAAGCGGCCATCCGCGAGCGCATTGCCGAGTATCACCTGCATCTGGACGGCGTCACCATCATCGACCCGCGGACGTCGCCGGATCGCGACCGCTACTCCGAAGAGCTTTACGACCTGCGCCGCCGCAAAGGCCTCACCCGCGACGAGGCGGACAAGGCGATGCTCGGGCGCAACGTCTTCGGCTCGATGATGGTCCACGCCGGCGATGCGGACGCGCTCGTCAGCGGCCTGACCAAGCATTATCCCGATACGATCCGCCCCGCCCTTCAGGTCATCTCAGTCCGCGAAGGGCTGCACAAGGTCTCCGGAGTTTACATGCTCATCACACCAAAAGGCCAGGTCTACTTCCTGGCCGATTGCACGGTGAATATCGAGCCGTCTTCGGAGGACCTTGCCGAAATCGCGGTCTGCACGGCCGAGATGGCGCGCCGCTTCAACGTCGAGCCGCGCGTGGCGATGCTTTCGTTCTCCAACTTCGGAAGCACGCGCCACCCGCTGGCCGATAAGGTTCGCCGCGCGGTCGAGCTTGTTCGGCTGCGCGAACCCTCGCTCATTATCGATGGCGAGATGCAGGCCGATACGGCGGTTGTGCCGGAGATTCTCGCTGAGACCTACCCGTTCGCGGCAATCAAAGGCGGAGCGAACGTGCTGGTATTCCCCAATCTCGAAGCCGGCAACATCGCCTACAAGCTGCTCGCGCGCATCGGAGGGTGCGAGGTGATCGGCCCCATTCTGATGGGGGTTTCGAAACCCGTGCACGTCCTGCAGCGCGGAGCCGAAGTCAACGACATCGTCAACGTAGCCGCAATTGCCGTGGTGGACGCGCAGGAATCGAACCCGGGCACGGGACAGGCCCGGCCCGCCGCTACCACGTAACCGGCGTTCCGGGCTTCAGGGGCCAGACTTCGGTCTCGCGCTGGTCCCTGATGAGTTCAGCCAGTTGCTCGGGCCGTCCGGTCAACGCCGGGAAGGTGGCAAAGTGCATGGGGATCACTTTTCGCGGCTTGAGCATCGAGCAGGCCAGGGCGGCTTCCCGCGGGCTCATGGTGAAGAGGTCCCCGATCGGCAGAAACGCCAACTCCGGGTGATAGAGCTGCTCGATCAGCGCCATGTCGGAGAACACATTGGTGTCGCCGGCGAAATAGAGCGCGCGGCCGTCCGGAAGCCGCAGCACGTAGCCTGAAGCCTCGCCGCCGTAGATGATTTGGTCTCCATCCTTGATTCCGCAACTGTGTACCGCGTGCGTCATCGTCACCGTGACCGAGCCGATCTTCTGCGACCCGCCCTTGTTCATCGGGTTGAGTTGGCCGACCCCCTTCGAGCCGAGCCATTCGCAGATTTCGTAAATTCCCACTACTTGCGGTGAGTACTTCTTCGCGAGCGGCACGGCGTCGTGGATGTGATCGAAATGCCCGTGCGTAATGATGATTGTGTCGATCCGCGAAAACGTATGCTTCTCGGGAAACGCGGGATTCCCTTCGGTCCACGGGTCCATCAGAATGACTTCGCCCGATTCCAGCCGGAACTGAAATGTCCCATGCCCAAGCCAGGTGATTTCCATATTGTCGGTGTGCTCCTCGAAACCAGTATAGGGGCCCGTTTTTCCTGCCCCACTGAGGCGCTTTAGCGGAGTCCCTTCCGCTCCAGGTAATCGGCCAGCCCGCCGGGGTCGTTGGTGATGATGCCGTCCACCCCGGCCGCCACCAGAGCATCCCATTCGGCGGGAGTGTCCGCGGTCCAGGAGAATACCTGCAGGCCCGCGCGATGCGCCTCTTCGACGGCTGCGGGCGTCACCAGCTTGAGGTGCGGGGCTACGATGTCCATCCCGCCGGCTTCTTTGGCAACGGCGGAAAAGTCCCGCGCGGCCCCGCTGAAGAGCGCCGCCGAGCGTATGTCCTGAGCCTGCCGTTTCAGCTCCGCCGTGATGCGGAAATCGAAAGACTGCACGATGGCGCGCGTTTCGAGCTTATGCCGCCGCAGCGCCGCGATTACCATGCGCGCGTACTCGGCGGGCTCGGGCTGGCGTTCGGGGCGCTCGGGGTCCGACTTCACCTCAATCAGAAAACCGAAGCCCTTGCGGCCGCGGGCCAGGCCGAGCACTTCATCGAACGAAGGCAGGCGCGTGCCGGCCCCGACCTTCCGGCGCGTGGACGACGGATTGCGAATGCCGCCACAGTCCCACTTGCGCGTTTCCTCGAAGGTGATCTCTCGAATGATGGCCGGGGCGTTCGGCCCGGTGCACACCGGCGGCTTCAATTGGGCATCATGCGCCACCACAAGCACGTTGTCCCGCGTTGCCCAGAGGTCCATCTCCAACCAGTCCGCGCCGGCCTTGATGCCGGCCTCGAACGCGGGCAGCGTATTCTCCGGAGCCGCTATGGACGCGCCTCGGTGCGCGATGACCATCATGCGCGGCTTGTGCGCTGCGGCCGGCGGCACGCGCACTATCAGCACGGCGCCGAGCACGGCCGCCCCCGCCACCGAATACCCGAGTATCTTTTTCATGTTGCTGATAGCGTAGCAGGAGCCGGGGTCCAGGTGCGGCGCACGGCTACGCTC
>JAEZIJ010000177.1 GCA_023436715.1 Acidobacteriota bacterium | reverse complement strand
GCAATGCCTGGCGTCGGGCTCAGCACTGCGTCATCCCGGCCGACGCGATCTTCGAACCGGACTGGCGTTCCGGCAAAGCGGTTGCCACCCGGTTCACCCGAGCAGACGGCGCGCCGCTGGGCATCGCCGGGCTGTGGGATCGCTACCGGGACGCCGCCGGCCAGTGGCACGAGAGCTACACGATGCTGACCATCAACGCCGACCACGATCCGCTGTTCCGCGACTACCACCAACCCAACAAAGAAAAACGCATGGTGGTGATTCTGCCCGAGGGCGCCTATGGAGACTGGCTCACCGTCAGTGCCGACCAAAGCCGCGACTTCCTTGTGCCCTTCCCCTCCGACAAGCTCGTCGCCACACCGATGACCTGACCCCGATTTTGCTGCCATATACTGTACATCCATACAGTCTAGCTGCAGCAGAATCATGCTTTGCTCCGTCGTCCGCCCCCACTATCTCGGCCAGAAGCGCCCGGACAACGACCCGGCCCCGGCCGTCGCCGGCACTGTGCGGATGTACTCGATCACGCGCGAGGACATGCGCCGTCAGGTGCGCGTCATGACGATGGACGGCCTGGCCAAGTTCGGCGCGACGGCGAAGGGTCCGATCCCCGACCTACTTGAACCCGAACTGCTCACCTTCTGCTCTGACAGAGGGATGATGGTCTGCGGCTTCGAAGAGATCGACGGACGCCGCTACTACCAGGGGTGGTGGATGCAGTGGATCGAAGAAAAACTCTAAAATAGCTCTTGCAGACTAGCGCATAATGCGCTATTATTCTGTACATGGATAGCGCAGCCCGCGCAGTCCGAAATCCCGAAAGGACGACGAAATGGAAAAGACCTTGGACACCATCAAGACCGAAGCGGAAATCGCAAAGCTGATGGCCGAGACCAGCAAGCTGAACGCGGAAGCCGCCAAGATGATCCGCGAACGTGCCTGGTATCCCATGGTGATGATCGCCGCAGCATTCACCACCGGCGCGGCCCTTGCAAAAGTGATGATTGGATAACCAAGGAACCCGCCGAAAGGCGGGTTTTTCATATGGACTACGTACCCCCTACCCCGGCCGATCTCCAGGCCCTAAAGAACGAGCTTGGCTACACGGGCAAGCAAATGGCCGCGCTCGCGTGCGTCGGCGAACAGCACTGGCGCAAGTACACGGGCGGCGCTGACCCGAAGGACATGCCCTACCCGAACCTGTTCCATTTGGCGGCCGTGCTGGAACTGAAGCCGGAAGACTTGGCCCGTATTCACGCACGCATGCAGGCCATCGGCGCGACGGTGCACAGCACCGAAGAAGCCTAGCGCAATCGCGCCTGACAGTCGGCCATCTGCGCCGTAAATTGCGGGATCCCCAGCGCAGCCGGCGAATCGATCCGATCTACCGTCAACTCTACTTATCCATCTGACCGGTGCCGGTCTTTGAACGGAACTGGTATAGGTATTACGCCACGGGATTGGGTGCCTGCTGGCGCGACCACCCGAATGCAGGCCCCGCTATCGAGGAAAGCCACATGGCAAATGGAACGCGACTAGCGGACGTCATCGTGAAGCTTCCAGACCGTTCCACCTGTCGAATACAACGTCGACTTGTGATCAATAGAGGGGAGACAGGGCCGCCGAAATCTGAGTACCACTGTTCTTTGCCAACTGGAGAGCCCGTTACATGGCTTGGTGACGGGAAGTACCGTCTCCCAGACGGGTCAGTTGCCGTCGCAGTGGCGCACCGACCACCCGCACGATAGGTTTTCTCGCATGACGTCCCGCGTTGCGGGCTTTAATTCCCCCCTCAGCAGGGTCATGCACCGTCTCTCATCGTACGCGGCGGCGCGCGAGCCTACATACCGGCGCTGCGCACTTGGTCATACACCCGTTCACAAGTTAGCCCGGCGATGCGGGCACGGTCCGCAATTCCCGCAAGCTGTTCAGCTCGGAAGCTAACCCGTCCGAGCATGTAGGCGAGCAGATCGACGGCGTCGGCTCCTGCCGGGCTTCCGTCGGTAAGGGTGGGATCGCGATCTGCTGCGGCACTAACCAACGCGTCGGCGCGCTCGAGCAACCTGCGACGCTCACCGCGAGCGCGAGCAGCATCATCCGCCGCAGCAATGGCCTGTTTATGAGCATCATCTCGTTGTTTCTCCACGGCAGCAGTGCGCCGAATTTCTTCCGTCCTCGCCGCCTCGATGGCGGAGACCGTAGCCTGTGCCTGGTCATCCCACGCCCTTGCGTGGTCACGCTCAATTTGGGCAATCTGTGCGCTGTAGCGCCAGCCCTGCGCGGTCCAGATCGCGCCGCCCGCCAGCAGCGCGCCCGCCACCACCGCAGCCGCGTATCCCTTCCAGCCAGCCAACGCGCTGGCGGCGCGCGCCAGGGCGCTCAACGCGTCACCTCTGCCACCGCCCGCGCGTAATAGGCCGGCCACGTCTGCGCATGCGGCTTGCCCGGCCGCCAAGTGCGCAGGTAGAGATTCCAGGCGCCCTGCTCATCGCCAACCGCAGGCAGTCGGCCGGGATCACTCCACAGCAGCAGTCGCGCCAGGCCGGCCGCCAGCACGTCGTCGTGCTCGATGGCATCCCAGATGGCGGCGTCGCGAGACTGCACACCTCGGGCCTGATACAGGTGCGCGGCTGCGGCACGGGTCGCGGCATGCTGCCGGACGCCATGGACCATGCCGCCGCCCTGCTCGGCTTGCCAAAAGCTCTTTGCTGGCCCGGTCGGCCGCGGCGGGTTGCCCACGAGCTGTCGGCGATGCTCGAAGCGCGATTCCTGCAGCCCAATCGCCAGCAGCATGATGCGCGCTTCGGGCGTGTCCATCTTGACAGGCAGCAGCGCCAACGCGGGGTTGATGCCCGCGGCTATGATTTCGGCAAGGGTCATTGTTTCGGGCTCCTGATGTGCTTGGCCGTCACCGCAGCCACGTAGAAGGCGGC
>JAEZIJ010000176.1 GCA_023436715.1 Acidobacteriota bacterium | reverse complement strand
CATGAGAGAGGCTCCTTTGTGTTACATCTAGTCAAGTAACTAGATACCACAAGATGGCTCAGAACGCAACAAAAATCTATGCAAATGCTTTTTATCTAGTGAAAGGCCAAAGTCCAGGGCACGGCTTAAGCCGTGCCCTGATACGGGTCGTGATCACCCGGCAGAAACGTCAGTTCCCGCTGCCCTCTCTCCGCGGCTGGGGCTTCGGCATCGTCTTCCGCGGCAGCATCTCCGGCCGGTTCGCCGCGTTGTACACGAACGACGCAACGATCGCCGACGCCTGCATCAGGTCGGACTTCGGCAGCCGGTCGTAGGTGTCCATATTGCTGTGGTGCGTCCGCGTCATGTAGTCGAGCGGGTCCTGGATGAACTGGAATCCGGGCAGCCCCACCGCATCGAATGACAGGTGATCCGTGCCGCCGGTATTGCGAATCGTCAGCGTGCTTGCGCCCAGATCCTTGAACGGCGCCAGCCAGGCCTCGAAGACCGGCCGCATCATGTCATTGCCCTGCATGTACACGCCCCGGATTTTCCCGGCACCGTTGTCAAGATTGAAGTAGCCCGAGAGCTTCGCGTACTCCGGCTTGGGAGCCATCGTCTCGCGGTCGGCGAAGTGCGCCTTCACGTACTCGCGCGAGCCGATCAGCCCCTGTTCCTCGGCGTCCCACAACCCGATCCGGACCGTGCGGTCCAGCTTCAGGTTCAAGGCCGTCAGGATTCGGACCGCCTCCATCATCACCGCGCAGCCGGCCGCGTCATCGGTGGCTCCGGGAGCGGACTGCCATGAATCCAGGTGCGCGCCGATCAACACGATCTCGTCCTTCTTCTTCCCGCCCGGAAGGTTCGCCACCACGTTCACGCCGTCCATGTTCTCGTGGAACTGCGCCTTGAGATCCACTTCCAGCCGGACCGGCACCTTCTTCTCCAGCAGGCGCGCAATCTGGTTGTATTGCTCGGCCGCCACCGCAACGCTCAGCGGCGGAATCGGCGTGTCCGCGTCGCGTCCGCCGGCGGGGCTCGTGAAGATCGTCCCATCATCGCCGCGGAATCCGGGAGAGATCACACCCAGCACGCCTTCGTCCTTCAGGAACTGCGTGATTTTCGCGCGCGCCTGCCGGGCCTCGGCCAGCGAGCGGAATGGCTGCCCCTGGCCTTGCCGCCGCATCCGCGCGTACGGCGAAACGCCTGGCTCGGGAGCCAGCGACAACTGGGCCAGGTCCGCATCCGTGTAGCGCCTGGCGTCGCCCTCCATATGCAGGCTCAGTTCACGCTCCGGTTCCATGATGATGAACTTGCCCTTGAGTTTGCCCTTGAACTTCTCGGCCTCCTCCATCGTGGTGATCCGCGCCACGATGACTTCCCCGTTCGCAGGCCCTTCCGTCGCCGGCGACCACGCCAGCGGCGCCGCGATCAGCGACGTCTGGTACGGCTCCAGCATGTGTACGGCAACCCGGCTGTACGACCAGGAGCGCCCGAACTTGCCCCACGTCTCGAGCTTGGCGTCCTCCAACCCCCATCCTTTCAGGGTTTTCACCGCCCATTCCCCGGCCTTCATGTATGCCGGCGAGTCCGACAGCCGCGGCCCGTACACCTCGGTCAGGTTGAAGACATGGTCCATCACCTTCGAGTTCTCGAACGCCTCTGCCCTGATCCGGTTCACAACTGACAGATCAACTTTTTCCTGAGCCGGAACAAGGGCCGGCAGCATCAAAAAAGAGAATGCGAACGCAATCTTCCATTTCATGGTTTGATCACTGAGCATATCAGAGTCAAAAGGCGTTTCCGGACCATTTCCGGTTACTTGGAAGCATCTTAGGAATCAGAGATAATAAAAGCTCTACAGTCAAGGAGGGACGAAATGGCAGTACTCAAGGGCACAAAAACGCACGAAAATCTCAAGGAAGCTTTCGCCGGGGAATCCCAGGCGAACAGGCGCTATCTTTACTTCGCCAAGCAGGCCGACGTGGAAGGCTACCCCGATATTTCCGGGCTGTTCCGCGACACCGCCGAGGGCGAGACGGGCCACGCTCATGGCCACCTGGATTACCTGAAGGCGGTGGGCGATCCGGCGACCGGACTACCCATCGGCGACACGGCGTCGAACCTGGAAGCCGCCGTCGCCGGCGAAACACACGAGTACACGGACATGTATCCCGGCATGGCCAAAACGGCTCGCGAAGAAGGCTTCGCCGAGATCGCGGACTGGTTCGAGACCCTGGCCAAGGCGGAAAAATCGCACGCCGGCCGCTTCCAGCAGGGACTGAAAGCGATCGCGTAAGCAAGCAAGTGGGGGGCAGGCCTTGCGGCCTGTCCCAGTTCCAACCAATCATGATTATCAAAGGCGCGCCCACTCCCGGCCTTACCTACAACCCGAACGACCCGAAGTATTGGGACCAGGCCGGTCTCGATGCCGAGATCGAGCGGATTTTCGAAATCTGCAACGGCTGTCGGCTCTGCTTCAACCTCTGCCCCAGCTTTCCCGATCTCTTCAAGACCATCGACGAGAACGGTGGCGACGTCCGCAAGCTCACACCCGCCGACGTCGATCGCGTCCTCGATTTCTGCTTCCAGTGCAAGATCTGCTACGTGAAGTGCCCGTACACGCCGGAGGATAAACACGAGTTTCAACTCGACTTTCCCCGGCTCATGATGCGGGCCGGCGCCATACGTCGCAAGCGCCGCGGCGGCGGCGACCTGCGCTCGTATGTTCTTTCCCGGCCGGAAATGGTCGGAAGAATGGCCGGCATGACGCCGGGTCTGGCGAACTGGGCGAACCGCCAGCCGGTTCTGCGCGCCGGCCTGGAAAAAGTGCTCGGCATCCATCGCGAAAAGGTCCTGCCCGAGTTCCACGGGGAGACCTTCGAGGATTGGTTCCGCAAGCAACCGCAGCCGGCGGGCGACCCGAACAGGGCCGTTCTCTTCTTCACCTGCTCGGTCAACTACAACGCGCCGGAAGTCGGCCGCGCCGCCGTCGAGGTCTTTTCGAAAAGCGGCATCGCGCTCACCTGCCCCAAGCAGAACTGCTGTGGGATGCCCGCGCTCGAATCGGGAGACGTCGAACTCGCAAAGCGCTGGGCGCAGCAGAACGTCGAGTCGCTCCTGCCGCACGTGAGAGCGGGCAAGAAGGTGCTTGCCATCGACCCGACCTGCTCGTACATGCTTCGCAAGGAATACGCGGAACTCGTGGGCACTCCGGAGGCCGCTGAAATCGCCGCCGCCACGATGGACCTTTGCGAATTCCTTTTCCAACTCAAGCAGCAGGGGCAGTTCAACCGCGACTTCAAGTCCAGCCCCGGCCGCGTGGCTTATCATCTCCCGTGCCACCTGCGCGCCCAGAACATCGGCTACCGCTCGCGCGACATGATGCGCCTCATCCCCGGCACGACCATCAAAATGGTGGAGCAGTGCTCCGGGCACGACGGCACATGGGCCATGAAGAAAGAGTTCTTCCCGCTCTCCATGCTCACCGGGAAGAAGGCGTTCGACGGCATGGCGGAGGCCGAAGCCGATGTTTTCGCGAGCGATTGCCCGCTGGCCTCCATACAGATCGGCCAGGCGCTCGGAACCCGGCCCATTCACCCCATTCAGGTCCTGGCGCGTGCCTACCGCGCAGGCGGTTTTCCGAAACCAGTTGAAGAGCCAAAACCATGAAGCCCGTTGACCTCTCGGAAATCAGGAACATCGCAGATTACGAACTCGAACGGAAGACCTGGCGCCCGCAAGTCATGGCCCTGAAGGACCGCAGACGAGTCCGCGCCGGCGCACACCTCACATTCCTGTTCGAAAACCGCAACACGGTCCGGTATCAGGTCCAGGAGATGATGCGCATTGAGCGCATTGTCGAGCCGGATGCCGTCCGCCACGAGGTGGACACCTACAACGAGCTGATCCCGCTTCCCGGCGAGCTCTCGGCCAGCCTGCTCATCGAGTACGATTCGCCGGAAGAGCGCGACGTGGCTCTGCGTGAACTGCTCGGCCTCGAAGACCACGTGTGGTTGGCCGTCGGCGGCTACGCTCCAGGTAAAGCGCGCTTCGATACCCGGCAGATCTCCACGGACCGCATCAGCTCCGTCCAGTACGTGAAGTTCCCGCTCTCGCCCGAGATGCGCGCTCACTTCGCCGAGGGCGCCCGCATCATCATCGACCACCCGAAATATCGCGCCGAGCAGCCGCTGAGCCAGGCCCAGCTACAGGAACTCGCAAACGATTTCGAGCCGTAGCGTCCGTACGTCCGGCTTCAGGCAAGTGGAAGTCAGCCGTGCCCCTGGAGTTTCTACATTTTCGGAGACAATCGGGAGCGCCTGAAAACCGCTCCCGGGTCCTCGATCTAAACGGCCGCCAGGGCCGAGTCAAGGTCCTCGATCAGATCTGCGACATCTTCGATGCCGACGGAGATGCGGATCAGGTCCGGCGTAATGCCCATTGTTTCGCGGACCTCCGCCGGCACCGAGGCGTGCGTCATTGTGCACGGGTGCTCGATGAGCGATTCCACTCCGCCCAGCGATTCCGCCAGCGTAACGAGCTTCACACTCTCCAGCAATCGAAACGCTTCATCCTGGCCGCCTCGCACGCGGAATGAGAACGTGCCCCCAAAGCCCGACATCTGGCGCAGCGCGAGGGCGTGCTGCGGGTGGCTCGGAAGCCCCGGGTGATGCACCCTGGAGATCTTTGGGTGCTCTTCGAGCCAGCGCGCGATTTCGAGTGCGTTCCGGTTGTGCTCCTCCATCCGAAGTGCGAGCGTCTTGATTCCCCGCATGACCAGAAAGCAATCGAAGGGGGCTTCGCAGGTTCCGAGGGAGTTTTGCAGGAAAGCGATGCGCTCCGCGAGCGCCGGGTCGCGCACCACGAGCGCTCCACCCACCACGTCCGAGTGCCCGTTGATGTACTTGGTGGTGGAGTGCAGCACGATATCCACGCCCAGCTCGAGCGGCCGCTGAAAGTACGGCGAAAGAAAAGTGTTGTCGCAAATCGTGAGCACGCCGTGCTCGCGCGCCAGAGTCGCCACGGCGGTCAGGTCCACCAGGTTCATGCAGGGGTTGGTGGGCGATTCGATCCAGATGGCGCGCGTCGAGGGCCGCAGGGCCGCGCGGACCGCGTCGAGGTCGCGCAGGTCCACGTAATCCACCGCCACGCGACGTTCGCCGAGTGTCGCCAGCAGCCGGTACGTCCCGCCGTAGAGGTCGTTATGAACGACAAGGTGGCTGCCCGGCTCGAACATGGTGAGCAACGTCGCTTCCGCCGCCATGCCGGTGCCGAAAGCAAACCCGGCCGATCCCGATTCGAGCGCGGCAAGGCAGCTTTCGAGCGCCTTTCGCGTCGGGTTACCGCTTCGGGAGTAGTCGTATGCCCCGGGCTGGTTCACACCCCGGAAGGCGAACGTCGATGTCTGGTAAATCGGCGTCATCACCGCGCCGTAAGCCTGGTCCGGCGGCTGTCCCGCGTGTATGGCCAGCGTCTTGAATCGCTTACAATTGTTGTCGTGCAAACAAAACTCCGCAGGGAATGATGCTAATCTCTATCGAGAATACTACATTCAGAGACTCACATGGGACGCATACTCATTCTCTGTACGGGAAACTCGGCCCGAAGCCAGATGGCCGAGGCCCTGCTCAGATCGTACGATGACCGGCTCGAGGTTTTCTCGGCCGGGACCGAGCCTGCCGCCGAAGTACACCCGCAGGCAGTCCGGGCAATGGACGAGATCGGGATGGACATATCGCATGCCCGACCCAAAAGCGTTTTCGGATTCCTAAACGATCCGCTCGACTATGTAATCACCGTGTGCGACCAGGCAGATGCGACCTGCCCGGTTTTCCAGGGGCGCGTGCGGAGGCGGCTGCACATCCCTTTCCCGGACCCGGCGGCCGTGCGGGGCAGCGACGATCAGGTGCTGGAGGCGTTCCGCCGCGTTCGCGACCAGATCGGCGTGCGCTTTCGCGAATTCTATCTGGAACATGTACGCGCGGCCGCTCCGAGGCTGCGCGGGGCGCGGCCGACCGACCTGGAATCCGTCCGGCAACTGCTCGCCAGCTGCGGCCTGGGCGCGGAGGGCCTGGAGTACGCCTTCCCCGGAGGCTACGTGGTGGTTGAGAGTGCGGGCGAGTTGTTGGGCGCAGCCGGCCTTGAGGTCTACGGTGAAGACGGGTTGCTCCGCTCGGTGGCGGTCGCTCGGGGCCAACGCGGCGCCGGCCTCGGCGCGCTGCTCGTGCGAAACAGGTTGGAGTGGGCGGCAAACCGCGGTCTCCGCGGCGTGTACCTGCTTACGACTAACGCCGCGGATTTTTTCGGGTGGATGGGGTTCCGGCGAATCGAACGCGACGCGACGCCAGAAAGTATTCGCGAGCAATTTGTTACAGTTTGCCCGGCCACCGCTGTGTTAATGTTCCTACAACTTACTTGAGATTAAAGCGATGCACTTTTCCATGATTCTCGTATTACTGCTTGCGCTGCCGGCGTTTGCCGGCCAGGTCACGCTCAAGAACGGTGACCACCTGTCCGGCACTGTCGTGAAGTCGGATGGAAAGAACCTCGTCTTCAAATCCGAACTTGCGGGAACGGTTACGATTCCGTGGGACGCGGTGACTGCGATCTCGTCGTCGGAAGCCCTGACCGTCGGCTTGCGTGACGGGCAGGTTGCCGTTGGTCCGGTCGAGGCGGTGGACCAATCGATCGTGATTGACACGAAGGATGCCGGGAAACTCACGGCTGCGAAATCAGCCATCGTTTTCGTCCGCTCGAAGGATGAACAGGCCGCTCACGAGGCGGAAATCGAACGCTACCGGCACCCGAGCCTTACGGACCTGTGGACCGGGTTCGTGGACCTCGGTCTGGCAACCGCTCAGGGCAACGCGCGAACTTCGAATGTCAACGTCACCGCCAATGCCAGCCGGTCCACCAGCCGGGACAAAATCGACGTGAACTTCATGTCGCTTTATGCGAGCAGCAACGTGAGCGGAGCTTCGCTGGTGACTGCGAACGCGATGCGCGGCGGCATCCGCTACAACCTGAATGTCAGTCCCTCAGTGCTGAGCTTCGGATCCACCGAGCTGGAATACGACGAGTTTCAGAACCTGGATCTGCGGTTCTCTCCCTCAGGGGGCTTCGGCTGGCGAATTATCGACAACGAGCGGACCATGCTCAACGTCCTGGGTGGCGCGTCGCTCAATCGCGAGTTTTTCGCCACCGGGTTGAACCGCACCTCGGGTGAGGGGCTCGTCGGCCAGGAGTTCACGCACAAGCTTTCCAAGATCGCCAGCGTAACGCAAAAGTTCATCATGTACCCGAACCTTACGCGGCGAGGCGATTACCGGATGAGTTTCGACGCCTCCGCCGTGACCACGATTCGCAAGTGGCTGGGATGGCAGTTCAGCGTGAGCGATCGCTTGCTGAGCAATCCCCTTCCGGGGAGAAAGAAAAACGACCTTCTGTTCACGTCGGGCATTCGGTTAACATTCGCAAAGTAGTCGGAAAGGGAGAACAAGATGAGCATTCGCAAATTGCTGTGGGTCGTCGCACTTCTGGGCATACTGGCCGTGGCCGCTTCGGCCGCGGATATCGACGGTAAGTGGAAATCGGAAATGACCACGCCGGATGGACAGACCCGAACCGTTACCTACACATTCAAGGCCGATGGAAACACATTGACGGGCACAGTTGCCGGCGCTCGAGGCGGCGAGGTTCAGATCAGGGACGGGAAAATCGGCGGAGACGATATCGGCTTTACCGTGATCCGGACCTTTAACGATAACGAGATCAAAACTCAGTACACCGGAAAGATCGCCGGAGACGAGATCAAGTTCAAGATTGAGATCGTCGGCATGGACCGAACGTTTGAGGTGACTGCGAAGCGAATGTAGGTTGCGAGCCGGGGCGGTCGCCAGTCCTACTCGGGCTCGGAGGCCTGCCCCATTCCCACGCGGTTCCGAACCTTCTCTGTCTTCCGTTTGGCCCAGTCGAGCATCCGTCGCGCCCAGTGGAAGTGGTCGCTCAGGATGACAAGCCCCAGAATAATCACCACAAACCCTGGTCCGGGAACGCCTGGAAGCGCCAAGACCACCCCGACGCCGAGCAGTAGAAAACCGGACGATATTCTGAAGAACTTGCGCATTGGCCGAACGATTTCATTCTATCAGGAGCCTGATCGGGATAGCTTCGGTGCTTCGGCGCAAACCATAGTCCTATACAGCCCGGTTCATTAACCAATGATAAGTACCAGGACTTAGCCCCCCGGGATTTGCCTTTTGGCTATTGACCTTCTGTCCGCACGCCTCTAGATTGAAATGTAGTTACGTGGTGGAACAACGGAAGGCCCGAAGATTCGACGTTAAATTGCCGCTCAGGATTGTCCGTAATGGCATGCGGCCGATCGCCGGTTACGGCGAGACCAAGAACCTGAGTTCGTCAGGCGTCTTGTTTGCCTCCGACACCAGACTGGATGTCGGCGAGCCGGTGGAATACGTCATCACCCTGTCGGGCCAGACGCCCAATACGGTTAATCTGCACTGCCTCGGAAAGGTAACGCGATTGGATACGCCGAGCCCGGAGTGGCACGAATCCGCCCGCCCCTTCGAAGTAGCGGCCACGCTGGAACGCTACGAATTCGTCCGTAGCTGACATCAAACCGCCCCGCTCATTTTCATCCCGATCTCTGTCAATCGGCTATACTAGCAAAGAAAAGGCGAAGTAATGGGCGAGAATCTCTCCCTCGGTTTTCCCGAACCCGGCCAGCTCGGCTTGACCCGCCCGGCCGGTCTGGACGCGGCGCTGACCCGTTTTGAAATGCTCAAGGGCGAACCCGGCTCGGTGATTCGCGCCATTCACCGCCAGCCGGCCAGCCCCGGCCGGTTCGCCGATATCCCAGGGGCAGTGGAGCCCAGCCTGAGGGACGCACTCGCAAAGCAGGGCATTGCGCGGCTCTACAGCCATCAAGCCGAGGCCTTCGAGACCGTCGCAGCCGGAAAGAACGTGGTCGTCGTGACGCCGACGGCGAGCGGCAAAACCCTCTGCTACAACCTGCCGGTGCTGAACCGCCTCATCACGGAGCCGGACGCCCGCGCTATGTATCTGTTTCCCACCAAGGCGCTTGCGGAGGACCAGCTTCACGAGTTGCAGCAGGCCGTGGACCGGATGGGCTCCGGAATCCGCGCATTCACCTACGACGGCGACACGCCCCAGGACGCGCGCAAGGCCATCCGCGAGCGCGCCAACATCGTCCTTACTAATCCGGACATGCTGCACTCGGGCATCCTGCCGCACCATACGCGTTGGGCGAAGCTGTTCGAGCGGCTGCGCTATTTCGTCATCGACGAGCTGCACTATTGCCGCGGCGTTTACGGCAGTCATCTCGCGAACATCATTAGGCGGCTGAAACGGATCTGCGAGTTTTACGGATCTTCGCCGCAGTTCATCTGCTGCTCGGCGACGATTGCGAACCCGCGCGAGCTTGCCCAGACGCTGACTGGCGAGCCGTTCGATCTCATCGGAACCAGCGGCGCTCCGGTGGGGGAGAAGTACTTCATCTTCTACAACCCGCCTTTCGTGAACCGGCAGCTCGGCATCCGGCGCAGCTATCTTCAGGAGTCCAAGCGCGTCGCGCTGGAGTTCCTGGAGCGGCGCCTGCAAACGCTCGTCTTTGCCAACAACCGGCTGGCAACAGAGGTTTTGATCACCTATCTGAAGGCCGCCTGCGAGCGGCTGCCGGCGGGAGGGGACGCCGTTCGAGGCTACCGCGGCGGATACCTGCCGCGCGAGCGCCGGGAGATCGAACGGAAGCTGCGGGAAGCGGATGTCCGGTGCGTGGTAGCGACCAACGCGCTGGAGCTGGGAATCGATATCGGGTCGCTCGACGCCGTGGTTATGGCGGGCTATCCGGGAACCATCGCGTCCACGTGGCAGCGCGCGGGCCGTTCCGGCAGGCGGCAGTCCACATCGGCGGCTGTCCTGGTGGCATCGAGCGCGCCGCTCGATCAGTACGTGATCGAGCATCCGGACTACTTCTTCAGTCAGTCCCCCGAGCACGCGCACATCAACCCTGACAACCTCGAGATTCTGCTCAACCACATGAAGTGCGCCGCATTCGAGCTTCCCATCCGCGACGGCGAGAAGTTCGGGCCGCACCCGACTCGCGAACTGTGCGCTTTCCTCGAGGAAATGAAGCTGCTGCACCACTCGGCGGGCGCCTGGCACTGGACCTCCGACACCTACCCTGCCGATGCTGTGAGCTTGCGGGCGATCACCAGCGACAACTTCGTGGTGATCGATACCACGGGCGAGCCGAAAGTGATTGCGGAAGTGGATTTTCCCTCCGCGCTTACCACGCTGCACGAGAAGGCGATTTATCTGCACGAGGCGCGGCAGTACCAGGTGGAGAAGTTCGATTACGATGGCCGCAAGGCATACGTTCGGCGCGTGGAGTGCGACTACTTCACAGACGCGATCGACTACACACAAGTGAAGGCGCTCGAGGAGTTCGAAACGAAACAGGTGGGCGGCGCAAGGGGTGTGCACGGCGAGGTGCGTGTGAACCGGCAGGTGGTCGGGTTCAAGAAGGTGAAGTTCTACACCATGGAAAACGTCGGCGCAGGCAACCTCTCCATGCCGGAGCAGGAAATGCACACAACGGCGTTTTGGCTGCATTTTCCGGAAGGCTTCCTGGCGCGGTTTCCCGACCTCTCCCCGACCGAGAAGCAGAACGCGCTCACCGGGCTCGGCAACGCGCTGCGCACCGTGGCGGCGTTCCTGCTCATGTGCGATCCGCGCGACCTCGGCGTGGCCTTCGGTGAAGACATCTCGAAGGGCCTGAAGGCGTACGAGCCGGACCTGTTCCTCTACGACAACTACCCGGGAGGCATCGGGCAAAGCGCGCCTCTGTTCCAGATGTCCGGCAAGCTGCTGGAGCACGCCGCCGGGCTCCTGGCAGCCTGCCCCTGCGAATCGGGATGTCCAAGCTGCGTCGGCCCGGTAGGCGAGATCGGCGAACGCGGCAAAGAGGCGGCTTCGCGCATCCTGGCCGAGCTCAAGTAGGTGACCCCCGTATCAGTCAGTCCGTGGCTTGGGCCTTGTATCAGGGCACGGCTTCAGCCGTGCCGTAGCGTCACGCGAAGGCCTGGGGCTTTAGAGCATTTTTGATTCAAGTGGATACACCTTCTCAAGGGAATCCACCACCGCGTCACGCACCCGGCAGCGTCCCAAACCGGTGTGGCGCGACCTTCAGGTTGCACCGGACATTTGTGTTCGGCGCCAGTGAATGCGCGACCGCGCCCCTCAGGGCCGGTCGCAACCTCATTCCTGGCACTTCTTCCGGATAGCGGCCTACCGCCGCACCGCCACAACCCGGAATCCGATGTGGTCGCTTCGCCGCTCTGGCTCGTACCGCAGCCTCATCCCGGACCGGCATGCCCAGCCCGGCTCGATCCACGCGCCGCCACGACGCACCCGCGAGTACGTGCCGTCGCGATTCATCTCTCCTTTTGCGGACGAAAGGTCCGGATCGCTGCCGCCCAGCAACCGCCGGTGATACCAGTCGAGGCACCACTCCCACACGTTGCCGTGCATGTCGTACAGACTCCACGCGTTCGCCGCGTAGCTTCCCACTTTCGACGCCTTGGCCGATGGGTTCTCCGGCGCCTTCATTGACAAGTCCCCCGGATACTCGCTCCCGATGTTTGCTTGCGCGGTGTTGAGCCGGTCGCCGAACGACGTCGCCGACGTGCTGCCCGAGCGGCAGGCGTACTCCCACTGCGCCTCCGTCGGCAACCGGATCTCCCAGTCGTTCGGCAACGCGCCGGACGCCCACGCTCGCGCTGTAAGGCGCTTGCAGAACTCCGTGGCTTCCAGGTAGCTCACCCAGTGGACCGGAAACTCATCGCCCGCGCCCTTGTCCTGCTCCTGCGGGAACGCGCCCATCAGTGCCCGCCACTCGCCTTGCGTCACTTCGTACTGGCCCATCCAGAAGCCGCGCGACAGCGTCACCGTCACCGGACCCTCATCGGACCGCCGCCCCGGCTCACCCGGCGGACTGCCCATACGAAAAGTCCCCGCCGGGACCCATCGAAACTTCACTCCCGAGATCTCGCGCCCCTCTCCCGCTCTCGATCCCTCAAATGGACCTTTTCCCGCCGGCTGCAAACACAACGCCACCCCCACCGTTGACACGGCCACGAGCCCCAGCAACGGCATCGCTCCCACGCCCGACCTCGCCCTGCCCCGCAATGCTCTCACTCTGGACACCATACCCATTGACCCCCCGGGACCTGGATCTCTAGAACCCGGATCCATACGATAACGACGGAATCAACTGCCTTTAGTTTGCCCGCTCCATATCTCGCTCGAAGTACCGCTGCCCGTCAAGGCAATCCGCCCCGGTTTCGAACCGACGACGGCGCCCCGTGCCGTTGTGGCGTGCCCTTCAGGGTGCATCGGGCCTTCAGGCTCGGCTTTAATCAACGCCGCGATCAAGCCGGATGGGCATAGTCGCCACCACAATATAGAGTTGAATCAAAAACGCTCTAGCCCCTGAGGCCCGCGGTTACGGCTTCAAGTCTTCCGGGAACACGGCGTAGCCTGTGGGCGGCGGAAACGCCTCGTGCAGAAGCTGAAGGCGCTTGCGAAGGTAGCGGCTGGGGATCTGCCGGGGTCCGGTCTCGACATCGATGTCGCAGCAGATGCCGTGCAGGTACAGTGTGAGGGTGTCCACGAGCGACTGCCGCGCATAGCTTCGGAACAGCTTTGTGTCGCGGCGAATGTCCGTCTGGCGCTGGAGTAGCGACTGCTTCAGTTGCCAGCCTTCTTCATCGATTTCGCCGTGGATGCGCGTTCGCAGTTCCTCCCTCAGCAGGTCAGGGTACCGCTCCAGGGCGCCGGATTCCGCGTTGTCGGCGACGAGTGTGGCGATGGCCCGGTAAAAGACGTAGTGGTAATCCGCGACCGGCCTTTCCTTGATCGCAAACACAAGCACCGCGTCGCGCCCCGACATGAACTGGGCGGACCAGAGTTGGCTGCGCTCGTCCGGCTTCTCGAACGTGACAACCTCAGCGGACTTGCCAATGCCCTTTTCGAGGAACGGAACCAGGAAAATCGACACGCGGGAGAATGCCGCTTGAACGGCCGTGGGGAGGGCGGAGATGGGTTCCTGCAGAAACTCCTTCACCTCTTCCTCACCTAGCGGCACAGCGGTGAAGTACGAGAATTTGTTGCCGAGCGGGACCATCTCCTCGCGGAAGCGCTGGGAGAAAGCCTGCACACTGATTTTGGAGAGTTCTGCCTGGGCGGACATCTACCTTAGGTTATTCTAGCAGCCCGTCCGGCTCTCCCTGAAAATCACCGGGCGCGCCCCCGCGAATCCACGAAACCGCTCCGTTGAAAATCACGGTCAACTCCGTGGGGCACGGCCGCGGGGCGGTGCCCGACCAGCCCCCACGGC
>JAEZIJ010000149.1 GCA_023436715.1 Acidobacteriota bacterium | reverse complement strand
GTCATGAGTTTGTAGACCTCGTATCAGGGCACGGCAACTGCCCCGCAGCGTCACGAGTTTGCAGGCCTCGTGTCGGCGCACGGCTTCAGCCGCCCCGCAGCGTCACGAGTTTGCATCGGCGCACGGCTTCAACTGACCCGCAGCGTCATGAGTTTGCAGGCCTCGTATCAGGGCACGGCTTCAGCCGTGCCGCAATTTCATGCGAACGCCTGGGCTTTAGCCCCTGTCTATGGCGACACCCAAGCGCAATGCCGATCCGGACGAGATCCCTCGAGCGCGCGCATCCAGCAGCACCGTGCGCCGGACCCATGCTTAAATGAAGGGCTATGGTCAGAGTTGAGACGGTGCTCGATTCTTGGAAGACCGTGCGGCAGGACACGGCGCAGGTAGTCGAGGAATTCCCTAGCGGCGAGCTGGATTTCAGGCCTGTGCCGGAACTCGCGACTTTCCGGGAAATTGCCCGGCACATCCTCGACGCCGGCGACGCGCTGACGGGCCTGCTGCTCGATGGCGTGGAGAACTTCGCGGTACCCGAATTCCGGGACATGCTCAAGAAGTACACCTGGGCGCTCCCGGAAAACGCCGATGCCGGTGCGCTGGCCGACGCTTTGCGGTGCTCAATCGAGAAGCGCCACGCGGAGCTTGCCCGCCAGACGCCGGAGTTCTTCTCGAGGATCATCACCCGCTTTGACGGCCAGCAGGTCACGCGGCTGGAGATGATACAGTTCGTCAAGGAGCACGAACTCACGCACCGCGCTCAGTTGTTCGTGTACCTTCGGCTGAAGGGCGGCGTGCCAGTCACAACGCGCCGGCGGCAGGCAAAGAAGTAGGCTGCGTCAATAAAAACTTGCGCTGCGGGTCTTGCGGCAGTTCCTTTGCGCCCCAGTAGCTTGTATAAAGGAATTTGGCGAGTATTCTTTTGGAGGGAGATTCATGGCTACATGTCCGGTCTGTGATGCGGAACTCGAGATCGACGAAGACGAATTGGACGAAGGCGACACAATAACCTGCGACGAGTGCGGAGCCGATCTGCGGGTGGTGGGCACAGACCCGCTGGAATTGGAATCGTTGGAGGAAGAGGAAGAGGAAGAAGAGACCCTGGATTTCGACGAAGAAGAGGATGAAGAGGACGAGGACTGGAAGTAGGCTTGCCTCATGCGCCGCTTCAGCCGCGGGACTCGCTCTGCTCCTGGCAGCGGTTGCGATCCCGCTCGCGGCTTCCGGCCGGAACGAGCAGGCGCAGGCGGCTTACGCTCTGGTGACCGGCACAGTGTTCAGGGAAACGGGGATGGCATTTGCCGGGGCCGACGTCACGCTGGCGGCCGTAGGCGATTCCAAAGAGGCGCGCAAGTTCAAGAAAATGCGGGTGGTCACGAGCCCCCGGGGCGAATTCGTGTTCCGGTTGCCGGCGGCCGCCGTGCAATACCTGCTGAGTGTGCGGGCGTCCGGGTACCAACTTCAGGAAAAAACGGTTTCAATTTCCGCCGAAGACAGAGTTGATGTATTCTTCAGGCTGGAACCTGCGTCAAAATAGCTGTACGGATAATCCAATGAAGAGACTAATCATCGTGCTCGCGCTGGCGGCGGCGGTTTTCACTCTCTGCTCGCCGGCGATGGCGCAAAAGAAGGAAAAGGAGGACCCCAACGTCCGATCGGTCCAGGGCGTTGTGACCGACCAGACCGGGAATGCGGTGCAGGGCGCGGTGGTTCACCTGAAGAACACGAAGACGCTCCAGATCCGCTCGTTTATTACCAAACAGGATGGGAGCTACGCCTTCCACGGTTTGAGCACGAACGTAGACTTCGAACTCAAGGCGGAGCAAGACGGCGCCGCGAGCGACGCGAAGACGCTCAGCGTGTTCGATTCGCGCAGTAAAGCGGTGATCAATCTGAAACTCAACAAGAAGTGAGCGGCGGGCAAGCGGCCCGCCGGCGACGGAGGGGACATGAAACGCTTGCTGCCGGCCGCGCTCATATTCGCGGCCTTACTGACGGGACAGGAGTTCCGGCTGGGATCGCGCGTCGGAGACTTCGGGATCAAGGACGTGCAGGGAAACCCTGTCGAGTTCTCGGCGCTCAGGGGCGGTGTGACGGTGGTCGCGTTCATCGCCACGCAGTGCCCGGTATCCAACGCCTATAACGAGAGGATGAAGGCGCTTTACGGCGACTACACGCCGAAGGGCGTCAAATTCGTGTTCATCAACGCAAACAGGACGGAAACAGCGGAGGAAGTAGCCCGGCACGCGCGGGAGCACGCCTTCCCGTTTGCCGTATACAAGGACGAGAACAACGTGGTGGCGGACCGGTTCGGAGCAAATGTGACCCCCGAAGCATTCGTGTTGGACAGCGCGGGCACGATCCGTTACCATGGATCGATCGACGACTCCCAGGAG
This sequence comes from Acidobacteriota bacterium, assembly GCA_023436715.1. Classification (GTDB taxonomy): domain Bacteria; phylum Acidobacteriota; class Terriglobia; order Bryobacterales; family Bryobacteraceae; genus Fen-330. The sequence continues at coordinate 11,375 of JAEZIJ010000149.1, read as the reverse complement.
GTCCGGCGGGTGCAGACCGAGAGGCTTCGGAGCGCACTCGACGCGGTGCTGGCCGGTAAACCGGTGCAAGCAGCCGAGACTAAGGCCTTCGGGTGCACCATCAAGAAGGTGAAGAAGGCATCGTGACACGACGCGTATTGCTGTTCCAGGCGGCCTGCGCCATCACAGCCGCGGCTCAGCAATCGATGCTCGTGCATTTGAACGAGGCCGGCTTTCAGAAGCTCACCGCAGCCGGGAAGGGAAGTGTGCTGCTGGTGAATTTCTGGGCCACGTGGTGTGAGCCCTGCCGCGCCGAAATGCCGAAGCTGCTGGCGCTCGGGGCGCGTTATCGCGATCGCGGACTGAAGCTGATAACCATTTCCTGTGACGAGCCGGAGCAGGAGGCCGGGGCCCTCCAGTTCCTGAAGAAGTACGGGGCGCCGCTGCCGGCGTACATCAAGCTGGCGCGCAACGACGACACGTTCATCAACTCCATCGACACGAAGTGGAGCGGTGCGCTGCCGGCTGTGTTTCTGTATGACCGCCAGGGCCGCAAGGTGAAATCGTTCATCGGCGAAACCGATATGGCAGCCCTTCACGAGGCGTTGCGGAAACTGCTTTGACCCTCCTGGAGCGCCACCTCGCGAGGCTGAAGGGGCAGACCGCCTGGATTACCGGCGGGAAACGCATCGGCCGGACGGTAGCCTGCGCGCTTGCGGAGCAGGGCGTCAACCTCGTGTTGAGCTACCGGCGCTCGGTTGCCGAGGCGGTGGAGACGGCTTCGCTGGCGGAAAAGTGCGGGGTCAATGCCTTCGCCGTGCAGGTTGACGTGGCCGCCCGCGACAGCGTCGCCGCGGCCGTCGAGAGCGTGCGGCCCATGTTTCCGCGCATCGACATTCTGATCAACATGGCTTCGGTGTACGAGCCGGTTGCTATCGAGAAGGCCGGCGAGCGCGAGTGGCAGGACAACATCGGAGCGCACATCCTGGGCACGTTCTGGCCCACGCAACTGCTCGTGCCCATGATGCCGCGCGGTGGCCACATCATCAACATCGCGGACATCACTTCCGTGTCGAAGCCGCAGAAGCGCAACCTGCCGTACATCGCAACCAAAGCGGCGGTCGCGGGCATGACCAAAGCGATGGCGCTCGATTATGGCGACCGGGGCGTTTTCGTCAATGCGATCGCGCCCGGGCCGATCCTCCCGCCGGACGATTTTCCGCGGGAGCGATGGGAACGCATCCGCGAGCGCTCGGCGGTGAAGTACGGCGTAAACGATCAGGAAGCGGTAGAGCAGTTCGCGCTGCTGGTGCTGTATCTGTCGCTCACGACGATGTCGAGCGGCCACATCTACCCCCTCGACCAGGGCCAGAATCTGATCTGACAATGAAAATTGTGACGATATAGGTTGACCCCCACCCTGTCATGCGCTAGCATATGAATGCGGGGTGGAGCAGTCTGGTAGCTCGTTGGGCTCATAACCCAAAGGTCGTAGGTTCAAATCCTACCCCCGCAACCAACTCTCAACAGGTTGCGGTCGCGACCGGGCATCTCAAAACCCCCCATTGATAGCTAGCGTGCTCTGCCGTATGCTGCCGCTTGGTCTCCGACTTACCCCTGCCGTACACGTTCATAGTTGTCTGTATACTCGCGTGGCGCATTAGCTCCATTCGGTTCTCCTGCTTTACGACTCCAATGGTTCCCTGTATATGTGGGTTCCTTGACGCGCTACTATGCTGGACTGGGAACAACTAGCGCAGCACGCTAGTGGCGGATCAGCGCGGCCCCATCTTGGGCCAGTTGGCTCTTGGCCCGGATATCAGCTTGAGCAAGTCCAAACAGGCCCAAAGAGAGATCGCAGCGTCGTGGTAAAGATGGTCCAGATCCTGGGGCGGATATGACTCAATTTGGACGTTATAGTGCCGCTTCGGCAGTCGGTCATCGACGATGACTGAGAACGTCGCAGCAACGCCCCGGATCCTGAACCCGACTGACCGTGGATCGTCCCAGTCGCCGTACTCTTCGATGGAGTGAGGACCAAAGGCTTCTCGCACTCCGTTCAAGAGCTCCTCAATGTCTTCCGTCTTCCTATTCAACATTACCGACAAATACATGATACTGTGCGGGTAGAGACGCGCTGAGCAGGTCGGTGTTGGTTCAATGCCCGCATACCGGAAACTGAGCTCCTGTCGGATTCTGGTGCGAGCGGTGCCTGCTCCGCGGAGCGGAGATTCCGAACAATTCCCGTGGAGGGCCGCCCGTGCCGTGGAATCATCTCACTCCGCTGAAGATGATCAGCACCTTCGCTGATGTGTTGCTTGCCGCCCCTTGCGCTTTTGCGCCTGTCCTTCGAGAACTCACGCAAGTAGCCTTACCATAGAAGTGGGTTGGGCTGAGGGGCTGATGGCGGCACTGACAATGCGGGTACCCAAAAGGCTGGCTTTGTGGGCAGTCCTCTGCTGCGGCAGTCTGGCGTGCGCGCAACAACCCACCGCTCCTCCGAACACATCGGGTACTCCCCAAAATCCGCTTGCCGTGAATCCAGTAACGGGATTGTCCACCGTTTCGGCCAAGGCGTACCGGCCACTGACCGGAGAGCAACGTTGGAAGCTGTATTGGAAGCAGAACTACTGGTCCGTCGGCGCCTACTTCGGGCCTCTTATCACGGCCCTCGTGCTGGATCAGACCAGGAACTCACCAAGCCAATGGGGCGGTGGCGTCGCCGGCCTCAGCCGCCGGTTTGGCTCTCGGACCTTGGTAGCCATCACCCAAGGGACCTTTCAAGCCGCCCTCGCGGCACCCCTCCATCAGGATGTCCGCTACATCTCGAGCCGTCAGACAGGGTTCAAGCGCCGGACCCTGCACGCGATCGCCTTCAGCTTCTTGACCTACAACAGCCAGGGCCACACCACGTTGAACATTTCGAATCTGACCGCCTACTATGGTGCGTCCGCGATTTCTACAGTCTGGGTACCCATTCGAGGCAGTGCGGCTTCTTATGCCCTGACCAATGCGTCGGCACAAATCGGCCTCTCAGTACCCGTAAACATTCTGCAGGAATTCTGGCCGGAGATTCGCCGCAAGGTACTCCGGCGCCCCTGATGCTCTGGAGTGACGCAGGTCACTGAGCTTCGGGCCTGAATCCCATAAGCTCGGTGTACATGAGCGAACTGATCGACAACCAGGCACAGCGAGTGCGGACCCTGAAGGACATCATCAAGCGGCTGCACGCAGGTGACGCGCCCGATGAGGTGAAGGCGAGCCTGCGGGCACTTGTTCAGAAGACCGACTACGCCGAGATCATGGCGATGGAGCAGGAGTTGATCGCCGAGGGAATGCCCGTTTGCGAGATTCAGTCCATGTGCGACATGCATTCCCAGGTCACGCGGGAAGTGCTCGTTCAAGTGGCGCCGCCGGCCGTTGAGCCGGGCCATCCTGTGGATACGTTCCGGCGTGAAAACGAGGCCTTGCGCGCGGTGCTGGCAAGGATGAAGGGGGCGATGAACGAACTGCTGGAATCCGTCGCCGCGGAACAGGCCCAGCGGCCGTTGCTCGAATGGCGGCAAGCACTGAACGAGTTGATGGACATCGACAAGCACTATCAGCGCAAAGAGCACCTGCTGTTTTCGTGCCTGGAGCGGCATGGCATCACGGGGCCGTCGAAGGTCATGTGGGGGAAGGACGATGAGATCCGCGACGCTCTGAAGAATGCCGGCCGTGCGCTCCGAAAGAAGGACGCGACCATTGCGGAGCTGAAGCTCGTGGCCGCGAGTTCCGGAGCTTCGGCCGCGGCGGCTGTCGAGGAGATGATCTACAAGGAAGAGCAGATTCTGCTCCCGATGTGCCTGAGGACGTTCACAGCGGACGAGTGGTCGGAGATCTGGGCGTCCTCTCCCCGCTACGGCTGGTGCCTCGTGGAGCCGCGCGAAGGCTACCGCCCGCCGCAATCGGCGGAGGCCGCTGGCGCGTCTATTCGCGGCGGAGTCCAGCTTCCCACCGGGAATCTCCGCATCGATCAACTCCGGGGTATCTTCTCAACCCTTCCCGTCGATATCACTTTCGTGGACGCCGATGATCGCGTGGCATTCTTCTCCGAGGGCCCGGAGCGCGTCTTCGCCCGCAGCAGGGCCATCATCGGCCGCAAGGTGCAACACTGCCATCCTCCGCGAAGTGTAGACATCGTAGATCGCATCCTGAGCGATTTCCGGGAGGGCAGGCAGGATGTGGCCGAGTTCTGGATCAATTTCCAGGGCCGGTTCGTCCACATACGTTACTTCGCGGTGCGCGATGCGGAAAAGGCCTACCTGGGGACGCTCGAAATCACACAGGACATCACGAAGCTGCGCGAGTTGACAGGCGAGCGGCGGCTCCTGGAATACGAGCGCGCTTGAGTGTCGCCTACCGCCGCGCGCGCTTGCCGGCTGCACGGGTCTTCGTGCCCGTCTTCTGCTCGATGTATTCTTTCAGAGCCACCGCGTTGTTGTGCTCGGTGTCGTGCGAGCTGAACAGGAGAGTTACGGTTCCCTGTCGCGCACCGTCCCGGATGGGCGCCCAGCTTTCTGGTGCATCATCGAGCTCGGCGTAGTACCTGCTGCGGAACTCCGGCCATTTCCCGGGGTCATGGCTGAACCATTTACGCAGGTCCGTGCTCGGCGCGGCATCTTTGAGCCAGCCATCAATATGCAGGGAAGCTTTGCTGATTCCGCGCGGCCAGAGCCGCTCGACGAGGTATCGCGCGCCGTCGTCAGGCGCTTCGTCTTCGTACACCCGTTTCAGTTTGATCATCTTTGACACTCCGGGGTTGCAGGTGTCCGGCCCGCTCGAGGCCGTCCAGCAGCAGATGGAAATAGATGAGGCCGCCATACGGATTCCACCTCTCGGTGATGCGTGCCACGCCTGGGTAATCCAGCGGCGTGCGAAGGCGCAGCCAGCGTGCCAGTTTGTTGCGTGCGCCGACATCGTCGCCGGGGAAGACATCGATTCGTCCCATGCCGCGCAGCAGAACGTATTCGGCTGTCCAGCGGCCAACGCCACGCAGCGCCAGAAGCTGAGATGCGGCCTGTTCGTTGTCCAATTCGGCCAGCGACTCCAGGTCCAGTTGCCTGGCAGCGATAGCCGCGCCGAGTTCAAGTAGCGCGCGCACCTTGGCGCCGCTGAAGCCGAGGGACCGCACGGCCTCCGGATCGGCGGCCGCCACGTCTTCCGGCCGGGGGAACGCGTAGCGCCCGTCGTGTGCCAGACCGCACAACTTCGCGAGCCGGTTCAGAAGCAGGATACCGACGTTCAGGCTCAATTGCTGGCACGCGATGCCATTCACGAGGCCTTCCCACGCGGTCGGGAAGCGCGGCGGCTTGAGCCCCCGGAAGCGTACGGCAAGCTCGTGCAGGCGCGAGCGTTCCGCGAGAGCATAGAAGCCCTTGAGATCGATCCTCAAGCCCAGCAGCCGTTCCAGCGCGGCGGTCACATCGGGGACGCGCGCACTGGATGCGGTGACTTCAAGCCGCGGCTGCTCCACCGTTCCCGACTGCCTGACGCTCACGAGCGCCGGTTTGCCCCTGATGGCCAGCACGCGCTCGTACTTCTCCCCGTCCCAGACGTCCGTGGCGTTTTCGGGGCGGCGCCGGATCGCCCATGCCGTCAGGTCGAGCCGGAACGGCGGAACGGGATCGAGGGAAAAGACGAGACGACTCACGCCCGCTACGTCGCGGTGAGCGCCATCGGCTGGCCCGACGCCTTCCGCACTTCGATCTGTCCATTGCGGACCCGCGTCTCAAGGCAGGGCTGGCGGTGAACGGCAGGCCCGTCCAACACACTCCCGTCCTCAAGAGAGAACTGCGAGCCGTGCCAGGGGCACTTCACGGTATCGCCGGTCATCTCGCCTTCCGAGAGCGGACCGCCCATATGCGAGCAGGTTTCCGCCATGGCGAAGATGCGGTTGCCGCGCCTGGCGAGCAGAAACGGCACCCCATTGTGGTGCACGCGCTTCATCGTGCCGTCGTGGAGTTCGGATTCGGCCAGCACGGGGACGAAATCCGCGGGGAAGGTCTGCCCCGCCGTGTGATCGACGCCGACTCTTTGGCTGTAGACCAGCTCGCCGCCGAGACGCGCCGCAGCCGTGGACACGGCGTACCCGAGAGCGGAAAGACTCCGGCCGTGAGCGCGGCTGCTCCGCTTGCGTGCGACCAGCGAGCCGACAAACAGCGCCACGCTTCCCACGTTCATCAAGCCGTGAGTGAGGCCGATACGCCGGGCGGGAGAATCGGTATCCTGCCAGTCTGTCAGGCCGGCCAGAGCCGCGCCGAGCGCCCCGGCGATGCCTACGGTCAGGGCAGCGTCCGCCGCCATGCCGAACTCCTTGCGTCCGCCTACGGCATCGAGGACGTCGAAGACCATCGCCGCGGTCCACGCGCCGATCGGTATGTCAGTGAGTACTGAGTGAAGAGGATGCCCCAGCCAGGTGCCGTGCAGGGCGTTCTTCACCTTCCGCCCGTTCGGGCCGGCGCTCCGGTAGGCCTTGTGAATCGCCTGTTGAAGCGTGTCTTCGAGCGGCCTCAGCCACTCCTGCCGGGCGATCATCCCGGTTGTACCTTGAGTCCCCATGTGCCCTCCTGAGTCATGCTGCCTCCATCTTAACGCGGCATTGTAGAGGGATCACCGGACCTGAGGACGTGAGGGCAGCCGGACTTCCCGGCCGCCCTTGTTGGAGGTCCCTCGCTACGAGAGGACCTTGTACAGGTTCTGGCACGCGACGCGGCAATCGGCGAGTGCGTCGCCGCTCTCCCTGCCCGCGCCATCCTGCTCGATGACGAAATGCTTCAGCCCGGCCAGCTTGGCGCTGGCGAAGACCTTCTTGTAGTCGATGTCGCCCTGGCCGATCGGGACGATTTTGGCGGCGCGCTGGCGCTGCGAGGGCGTGGTGTTCGGGTCGAGGTTCTTGATGCCCGCGTCCTTGACGTGCCAGAGTTCGTATCGTCCCGGATGCTTCTTGAACATCTCGATTACGTCGCGCCCGGCCACGGCTGCCCAACCGATGTCGATTTCCATGATCACAACGGACGGATCGGTTTCGGCAAGCAGCACATCGTACTGGGTTAATTCGCTGCCCTCGAGCTTGTCGAATTCAAAGGAGTGGTTGTGGTACAGGTGCTTCATCCCGAATTTCTTGAGCAGCTTGCCGTACTTGTTCATCTGCTCCGCGTCGCGCTTGACGGATTCGACCGTCCGCACCGGGCGCCGCGGGCGCTGGCCCTGAGCCGCGGCGGGGGGCCGCGGGGCGCTGACGATTGTGTACTTGATTCCCATCAGGGCCTGGCCCTCGAGTTGCTTCTCGAGGTCGGGACCATCCTGCGCGCCTGCGTGGGTGCTGTGCATCTTCAGGCCGTACTTGGCGAGCAGCGCCTTATAATCCTTCGGCGCCATGTTGTTGTAGGGATCGGAGGCCTCGGCCTCCTTGTAGCCCATTTCAGCGATCTTCGCCACTGTGCCCTCATAGTCTTTCTTGAGCAGGGCTCCTACGGTGTAGAGCTGGATCCCGATCTGTTTCTTCCACTTGGAAGCGACCTGTGCCAGCAATTCCTGAGGCGTCGCGCCGAGAACCGCGGCGCCGCCCAGGCCGGCCATTTCCTTAAGAAAAGTGCGCCGGTTGCGTCCGGATACTTCGATGCTATTTGTCATAGTAAGTATGCCAGTGTACACCCTGGCTGGTTTCCAGCGCTAAACCGCCAAAGCGCAACCGGCATATGATGGAGTTCGGCTCTGCCGGGGGACTGAACATGAAGAGACGCGACTTGTGGAAAGGGCTGCTCGCCGTACCGGCGATGCCGGCCGGCGCTCAACAGCGATACTCGAAGAACGTAAGCGGACTTCCGCCGCTGAAGATCACCGGAGGAAAAGTCATCCCGGCCTCCCCGGGCGGCGGGCGCCGCTGGGTGTTCCTGAAGGTGCTTACCAGCGAGCCGGGACTATACGGCATCGGCTCGGCGAACAACAACTATCAGACCCAGGCTGTGATCGCGGCGCTCGAAAAGCACCTCATCCCATGGATGATCGGGAAGGACCCGGATCGCATCGAGGACCTGTGGAACTCGGCGAACTACAGGACCTACTGGCGCAACGGTCCGATCAACAACCAGGTGCTCGGAGCGCTGGACGAGGCGCTTTGGGATATCAAGGGCAAGCGCGCCAACATGCCGGTCTACGAACTCCTGGGCGGAAAGACACGCGATGCCGTAGCCTGCTACGACCATACCGGCGGGCGCGACAAGGAACAGGCCGTGGCGGGAGTGCAGAAATCACTGGCCAACGGCTGGCGGTACATGCGCGTTCAGTTCGGCGAGGGCGGATACGGCGGCGGCGGTTTTCACCGGCCGCAGCGCGCAGAGGGCGGCCACACCGGATGGGCGTTCGATGAGGACCTGTACGTGCGCACCATCCCGGACGTTTTCGATTACGTTCGCTCGAAGGTGGGCTCCGAGCCAAAACTGCTGCACGACGTTCACTCGCACCTCAGCGGAATCAACGCAGTGGAACTATCGCGCCGCCTCAATCCGTACCAGCTCTTTTTCCTCGAGGACGTTCTGGCCCCGGAGCAGATCCAGTGGTATCGCAACATCCGCCAGGTCTGCGCCACTCCGCAGGCGGTGGGCGAGGTGTTCACTCACCCGTTCGAATATCTGCCGCTGATCACCGAACGGCTGATCGATTTTGTGCGCTGCCGCGTCACGACGATCGGCGGAATCACGCAGGCGAAAAAGATCGCTACGCTCTGCGAAGTGTTTGGCGCGCGCACGGCATTCCAGGAGGGCGGCGAAAACGATCCTGTGAACCAGATGGCCTCCTACCACGTGGACATTTCAAGCTCGGCGTTCGGTATTCAGGAGGAGAACCAGTTCCCGCCGCTCGTCCACGAGATGATGCCCGGCTGCGGAGAGATCCGCAAGGGGTATCTCTACGGCAGCGGCAAGCCGGGTTTGGGGCTGGACATCAACGAGGAGATGGCGGCGAAGTATCCGTTTCGCGAGGTGCCCAGAGGCGGCGCGTACCAGACGGATCGCGCTGTGGACGGCTCGGTCGTGAGGCCGTAATTCATGGCCGGTTTCTTTGGCCGGCTGCGGCGCACCTCATCGGAATCGGAGGTCGAGGCGGTCAACCGACTGCGGGTCCAGTTTGCGGCTCTCAGCGAGGACAAGCTGCGCGATGCGGCCCGGCATTCGAATGCTCTGGTGGATGTGACCGCAATCGCCGCGGCGGTTGCGACCCGGGTGCTCGGGTTGGAGATGTTCGACGTCCAACTGCGAGGGGCGCTCGCGCTTGCGCGCGGGCGGATCGCAGAGATGCAGACCGGCGAAGGCAAGACGCTGGCCGCGGTCCCCGCAGTCGTGTTCTACGCCAAGGCCGGCCGCGGCGTTCACGTAATGACCGTCAACGACTACCTGGCGCGGCGCGACGCGGCCTGGATGGGGGACATCTACCGTTTCTTCGGCCTGTCGGTAGGCTGCATCCAGCAGGGTATGGCGGCCGAAGAGCGCCAGCGGGCTTACGCCTGCGACGTCACCTATGCGACCGCGAACGAAATCGGCTTCGACTACCTGCGCGACCAGCTTGCACTCTACCCGCGGGAGCAGGTTCACCGGCCGTTCGAGGCGGCGCTCATCGACGAGGCCGATTCGATTCTGATCGACGAGGCGCGCATCCCGCTGGTGATCGCGGGCGGGGAGCCGGAGGCCGAACCGCTGGCCCGGCGCGTGGATCGCGTGGTGCGCCACTTCACTCGTAACCTCGACTACACGATAGACGAGTACAGCAGGAACGTCGCTCTGACGAACACGGGCATCAACGCTATCGAAGCCAGCTTTGCGTGTGGCAACCTGTTCGACCCGGAGAACCTGGGCCTGTTCACGGCGGTCCAGGACGCGCTTCACGCGCATGCGCTGCTGCGCCGGGACGTCGATTACGTGGTGAAGGATGGCGTGATCGGATCGGTGGACGAGTTCAAGGGCCGCATCGTGCCGGACCGGCGCTGGCCGGCGGGCCTCCACGCGGCGGTCGAGGCCAAGGAGGGCATCGCGCCGAACCTTCAGGGACGGGTTCTGGCGTCGATCACGCTGCAGAACCTCATCGCGCAGTACCCCACAGTCTGCGGCATGACCGGGACGGCCGCGACGGAGGCGGCGCAGTTCCGGAAGATCTACGGGCTCCACGTGGAGGTGATTCCCACGAATCGCCCGGTCGTCCGAGAGGACCATCCCGACGTGATCTTCCCGGCGCGGCACGAGAAGGAGGCCGCGGTTGTGGCGGAGGTCGTGCGCGAGCACGCCCGCGGGCGCCCGGTCCTGATCGGCACTGCGAGCGTGGAGGAATCCGAGCGGCTCAGCGCCGCCTTGCAGGGAATCCCGCACAACATTCTGAACGCGCGCAACGAGGAGCGCGAAGCGGCGATCATCGCCCGGGCCGGCGAACGGGGCGCGGTGACGGTTTCGACTAACATGGCGGGCAGGGGCACGGATATCCGGCTGGGCGAAGGCGTGGCCGAACTGGGCGGCCTGTACGTGATCGGCACGAACCGGCATGAAAGCCGCAGGATCGACAACCAGCTTCGGGGGCGTGCGGGGCGGCAGGGCGACCCGGGCTCGTCGCGTTTCTTCATCTCGCTCGAAGACGATCTGCTGGTGAAGTACGGTATCAACGACCCCAAGCTGAGCTACTCGCCCGATGGTGTGCAGCGGGTGATTGAGGGCCAGAACCTGGAGATCCGGCAGTTCCTCAACAAGTACGAGGGCGTGATCGAAGGCCAGCGGCAGGCGGTGCAGCGCCGGAGGCAGGCGATTCTGACCGGAGAGACGGCGTGCGCTTCGGAGCTGGAGCGGCTGGTTACGCTGGCCGCGATCGACGATTTGTGGTCGGACTACCTGGCTGCCGTGGCGGACCTGCGCGCGGGGATCACGTGGGTGTCCCTCGGCGGCAAGGACCCGTTCCATCACTATCTGACGAGGGTTCACGCGTTGTTCGAGCAGTTCCAGGCGAGCGTCGAAGAGGAAGCGCAGAAGACCGGTGCGGCTCCGACGCAGCGCGGCGCAACCTGGACGTACCTGACCACCGACCAGCCGTTCGGCAACATGACCGAACGCTTCATCCGCGGCCTGGTACGCAAGGCGCTGGGCGGGGGTGTGGGGTAGGCGGGCGAAAACCGGGGACAGTACACTCAAATACGTTTTCTGAGATGTAGGCCTGAGCTGCAACCCAGTGCTGTCCAAATTGGACTGACTCCCGCGTGCCAGCCCTGCGTTTCTGGGCGTTTTGCGCGGATGCCGGCGGTTTCGGAGGACCGGCTTCCCTCGGATTGCCGTCCATTCTGAGCCGAAAGGTTTCGCCGCCGGGAGCGGGGCCGGGGCGCGGCC
>JAEZIJ010000084.1 GCA_023436715.1 Acidobacteriota bacterium | reverse complement strand
CGGGCCCCCTACTGGCGGGGTCTGGTCGGGGCGACGCTTGCGGCGCCCGTGGCCAGCCCACAAGAGCTGACCCCACGAGGTACGATGCTCAAGAACATTGCCTTGATCGCCGTTAGCCTGGTGCTGGCGCTGGTTGCCGCCGAAATCGGTCTGCGCATCGCGCGGGTCTCGTATCCGTCGCTGTACGAGGAGGATGGCGAGCTTGGCGACCGACTCCGCGCCGGGGCGGAGGGGTGGACGCACGGTGAGGGCGGCGCCTACGTCCGCATTAACAGCGACGGCATGCGCGACCGCGAGCACTCCATCGCCAAGGCGCCCGGGACGATACGCATTGCCGTACTCGGCGATTCATTCGCCGAGGCTTTAGCCGTCCCAATGGAAAAGACGTTCTGGACTGTGCTGGAACGGCAGCTTGCGGCATGCACTGGGCGCAAGGTGGAGGCGCTGAACTTCGGCGTCTCCGGCTACGGCACCGCGCAGGAGCTGATCATGCTGAGGGAGCGGGCCTGGAAGTACAACCCGGATATCGTTCTGCTGGCTTTCTTCACCGGAAACGACGTGCGCAACAACTCCCGCGCGCTCAACGACGACCCGAACATACCCTACTTCGTCTACCGCGGCGACCGGCTTGTGCTGGACGACTCTTTCCGGAGCAGCCTGGCGTCTCTCGGGTGGAGCCCCGGGCAGCGCGCCGTTCGCGGCTTCGTAGCCGGCATCCGCAACCGTTCTCGAGTGTTCCAGGTAGTGGATCAGGCGCGTGCAGGCCTGCGCCACCGCGAGGCTGCGAAGGTTCCGGACATGGCATCCATCGAGGCCGCGGCTCTCAAGGGCGGAGAGGCGGGTCTGGACAACGCCGTATATTCCGAACCGAAGGACGAAACCTGGAAGGAGGCCTGGCGGGTCACCGAGGGCCTCATCGCCGAAATGGCGCACGAGGTGCGGTCGCACGGCGCGCACCTTTGGGTTGTTACGCTCTCCACGGGCATTCAGGTTTACCCCGATCCCGCCGTCCGGCACGAGTTCATGGAGCGGCTCGGCGTGAAGGATCTGCTTTATCCCGATATGCGCGTGCGCACGCTATGCGAACGGGAGGATATTTCCGTGATCACACTCGCGCCCGCCATGGCGGATTACGCGGAGGCGCGCAGGGTATTCCTGCACGGCTTCCCGAACGCAAGGATGGGCTTCGGGCATTGGAACGAAGCGGGCAACGACCTGGCCGGCAAACTGATCGCCGCCCGGCTGTGCCAATCCGCCGCGCACTGAAGCGCGGCCTACTTCGTTTTCGCGTATCGCTCGTACTGCGCCGGGATGGCGGCTGCCTGGAAATCCCCGGGGTGGATGATGACACGGTAGCGGAACCGGATCGACTGGCCGGGTTCGAGCGTCACGCTGCCGTTCTTGCTCTTGTCGTTTTCGAAATCGCGCACTCCGAACGGATTGGCCGCGAACAGGCCGTAGGCCCGCGAGTGCCAGTACGTGGGGTGCTGCGGGTTGCCGGGGTGATCGAATATCGCGATGCCGAGTCTCTCCCCCTCGATCTCCCCGCTGTAATCGGCCCACGGGGACCGCTTTCCCCAGACCTTCTTCTCGGTAGTCTCCCCTTCCGCGTTTCGCATCATGCCCGTCCGTTTCGGCGTGGCGGGAGCTCCCTTGGGGTCCTCTTCGAGCGATGGGGCGAGGCGGATCGCGAACGTCCCTTCCTTCGTGTCGCCGAACGTCACCTTGGGAACGGCGGTGAGGCTGATATCGAAGTCAATCGTGCGCAGGCTCGGTTCGGAGTAGAAGGTCATCCTCCTGGTCTCGGTGAGCACCGGGCTGCCCTTCGGATCGAGCCAGTCGAAGGTCGCCACAATCGTTCCGGATTTCTTGCCGTCCTTGAGATCGACGATCTTCTTGAGCAGTATTCGCCCTTTCCTGGCGCCGGCCTGGCTGTTCTCGTTGGCCCAGAAGTCGTAACCGTTGACATCGCCGTGAGTGAACCACAGGGCGCGGTGGTGTGGGTGGTCGCGGCGCTCACCCTCGACGAGCTGCATCGGAAACTGGCGGGTTACGATCTTGCCGGATGCCGAACGTAAGGGGTGCAAATAGGGTTTGTTCGCGTCGGCGCTCACGAAAAATTCCGTGAACGGCTTGCCGTCGATTTCGACGGAGACGCGATCGCTCGAGTGCGTCAGCTTGACCTGTGCGATCAAGGGCAAGCTGAGGAAGAACACCAGCAAGGCCGGCCTGCTCATGTGACTCAGTACAGCACAATGATCGGTGAGACTCAATGGTCCGCGATCCCTAAACCCGAATTTCGGACATACAATCAACATTTATGGAATCCATCACTCGTCGAGGTTTTCTCTCCGGCGCCGCGGCTTCGCTCGCTACCGCCCGGAGCTATTCGCAGATTGCGGGCGCAGGCGAGCGGCTGCGCATCGGCGTGATCGGCTGCGGCGGCATGGCCACGGGGCACATGCAGGCGCTGGTGAAGATGAGGCAGGCGGCGAACATAGACGTCCTGGCGGTCTGCGACATTTGGGACAAGCGGCTCGAAAAGGCCGCCCAGATCACGGGCGGCAAGCCGCACAAGGACTACCGCCGCATTCTCGACGACCGCAACATCGACTACGTCCTCATCGCCACCCCCGAACACTGGCATTACCAGATGACCATGGACGCGGCCGCGGCCGGCAAGCACATCTACTGCGAGAAGCCGATGACGCACACGGTCGAGCAGTCGAAGAAGGTAGTGGCCCAGATTAAGAAGACCGGCGTCAAGATGCAGGTCGGCGTGCAGGGCATGTCCGACGATTCATACGAGGCGGCCTTCGAGGAAGTGAAGAAGGGGACGCTCGGCAAGGTAGTGATCGCGCAGATCGATTATTCGCGCAACCATGAGAAAGACTTCTGGGACTATCCCATCGAGGATGGCGCGGAACCCGGCGTCAACCTGGACTGGAAAGCCTGGCTCGGTCAGGCGCCCAAGCGCGCGTGGGATCCCTACCGTTTCTTCCGCTGGCGCTGCTACTGGGATTACTCCTCCGGCATTGCCAGCGACCTGTACATACACCGTGTGACGCGCCTCATCAAAGCGCTCGGCCTGACGTTCCCCGAGCGCGGCGTGGGCAGTGGCGGCACGTGGGAGTTCACCCAGAGCAGGGCGGAAGTCCCGGACACCTTCAACATCCTGCTGGACTACCCGGGCGGGCCGAGTGTGATTCTGGTTTCGTCCATGGCCAACGACACGCCTGTGGAACACGTGCTGCGCGGTCATGATGCGACACTGGTTTTCAATAGGACAGGATGGGTCATTCGTCGTCAGGGCGGCAAGGGCAAGGAAATCGTTTTCAAGAAGAAGGGTGCCGAGGACATCACGCGGCACCACCAGAACCTGATGGCCGCGATTCGCAAGAACGAACCGTTGAAGTGCGACTGCATGCTCGGGTATTACGGAGTGGTGGCGTGCGAGCTCGGCGTGGAGTCCTTCCGGAAGCAGAAATATATGCGGTGGGACAAGGCAAAGCAGCGGATCGTCAGAGCGTAGAGGTTATCCTGTGTCTATGCGTCTTGTTCACATCCTGATCGCCGTTGTTGTTTTCGCGGGAGTCGTCCCGGCACAGACGGGCCGGCGCGCCCCCGGGTTCTCGCTGCCCTCCACCAATAATCGCCAGGAGGACCTGGCCGATTACCGCGGCAAGTTCGTGCTGCTCGATATCATGAAGACGGACTGCGAGCACTGCGGTGTCTTCGCGAAGGTCCTGGAGCGCGCGAAACTGCGGTACGGCAGTAAAATTGCCGTGCTTTCCATCGCTCCGGCGCCTGATAACCTGACCACGGCCGCCAAGTTCATCGCGGCGAACAAGGTGACCTTTCCGATTCTCTTCGATTGCGGGCAAGTCGTGTATTCGTACGTTCGCAACCCGAGCGTGTCGATGCCGCTGCTGTACATCGTGAACCCGGAAGGATTCATCGCCAAGGAGTTTGTGTACGGGCCCAACACTCAGGAGATCTTCGAAGGCCAGGGCCTGTTTACCGAACTCGACCGGCTGCTTGGCGTAAGCGGCAAGGCGCGCTGAGTATGCGTGCAGTGCTGGTGGCGGCGGCTCTGGGGATGGCCTTGTGCGCCTCCGCCGCCAGTCTGCATGATGCCGTTAAGAGCGGCGACATCGAACGGGTGAGGGCGCTGCTCGACGGGGGCGCAAACGTGAATGCGCGCGACGCCCTCGGCGGCACGCCCCTGCACGAGGCCGCCTGGAGCGGCAATCTCGCCATCGCCGAGTTGCTGATTTCGCGCGGCGCCGATGTGAACGCCCGGCACGCCGAAGCCGGTTCCACCCCCCTCCATTACGCCATCATCACCGATCATTTGGAACTGGTGCGGCTGCTGCTCGATCACGGGGCCGGGGTCAACGCGACGTACCGGGCGGGTGCGACGCCGCTCCATTTGGCCGCCAACCGGGGCGACAAGGAGATTGTCGAACTGCTGCTTGCGCGCGGTGCCAAAGTCGGAGCCAAGGACGACGCGGGTGGCACTCCACTCGATGAGGCCGCCTGGAGAGGCAGAGCCGAGGTGGCAAAATTGCTGATCGCGCGCGGGGCCGACATCGGAGTTCGCAATCCCGAAACCGGCGCAACGCCACTGCACGAAGCGGCTGTCAAAGGTTACCGCGACGCGGTCGAGGTCCTGCTGGACGCGGGCGCGGACATCAGTGCAAAGGACAAGTCCGGCGCCACGGCGCTCGATGAGGCACTCCGGTTCCGGCACACCCAGGTTGTGGAGGCGCTGATGAAGCGGGGCGCGAAATTGCAGACCGCCGGGGGCGAGACGCGGCTTCAGGAAGCGGTTTTGCGCGGGCAGATCGACGTGGTCCGGTTGTTGCTCGAGAACGGAGCGGATCCCAACATGCCCACCGCCCAGGGCTCCACGCTTCTGCACGACGCCGCTCTGAAAGGCCATCGGGAGATTGTCGAGTTGCTGCTTGACCGCGGCGCGAAAGTGGACCTGCGCAACGCCTCCGGGGCGACCGCGCTACACGACGCCGCGCTTGGCGGACAGCGCGGGATTGCCGAACTCCTCGTCGCACGCGGGGCCGATGTAAACGCGCGCGACCGGGAGAATGAAGCGACGCCACTCGGCAACGCGGCTTCGTGGGGGCGGCTCGGCGTGCTCGAGTTGCTGCTTGAAAAGGGGGCCGACATCAACGCCCGTAACAAGGCCGGGAAGACGGCCCTGCAACTCGCGGTCGAGAACAGCCAGGACCAGGCCGCTGCCTTTCTGCGGGCACGGGGAGCGAGGGAGTAGGGCAAGCCGCAGGTGCTCGCAAGGTGGGGTCAGCACACCCACGCCCCTACTTCACTTCAATCGAGTACGGCATCAGCTTGAACATGCCTCCGTGCATCCACGTGCTGGACGCGAACCGGGCCAGGTAGCGCAGCGGCGGCGCATTCACC
>JAEZIJ010000065.1 GCA_023436715.1 Acidobacteriota bacterium | reverse complement strand
AGCTACAGGGAACTCGGCCCGGACTACTATGAGCGCCTGAATCGGGGGCAATTGGAACGTTCGCTTATCCGAAGACTGGAGAACCTCGGCCACAAGGTTATACTTCAGCCCGTTGCCTGACAGGGAGTATTTTCAAGAGAGCGATCTCATGTCGAAGTAGCTTACCACCGCACACAGCCGAAATGTCAGCGAAGCACGCCTGTGGTCCTGGGTGCCGGAAGGATACGAACGTAAATGTTTGTCTCTACCGCCACGCGATCACGATTGACGACGGTCGGCTTGTACTTCCACTGCTTGATGGCCGACTCGGCAGCAGGACTGAGGCGTGGGTCTCCTTCGATAATCCTGGTGGCGGAGATGGCGCCACTCTCGCCGATTTTCACGAGAAGGTGAACGGTTCCGGCGACTCCCGATTCGCAGGCGGATTTCGGGTATTCCGGCAAGACCCGCTTAACCAGTTTGGCCTCTAGCAAGCGGCCATGAACTCTGATCCAGGTCACAGGTGGCACTCCCTTGGGCGGCGACGGCGGCGACGGTGGCGGAGCGGGAGGCTTCTGCCGGTTGGTCGCAATACCCGTTCCGATCGGTCCGTAGTCCACCGCAACCCTGCACTCTGGTCCTGCACCCAGCATCAAAGCGAGAGCCAACGTAAGCGCGATCATGTCTCTCCTGATTCCGCATCACTGTCCGCCGCGGGCGGATTCTGAAGAGGTTCCAGCAGGGCGCGAGCTTCCGCTTCGGATTCACGTGCCACCTGGATTTTGCACGAGCATTTCCACAGCGGGGTTTGCCCAATCCCTGCCGCACCGACGACGCCGTCATGTATCTGAAAATACCTGGGATCGTCTCCGCTCACGAGATGTTCGATTCCCGCGTCTTCCAGGGCTGATTTGGCGAGGGCCAGAGCGAAAGTGTCGCTGGTTTCCAAAACCGTCACGAGTTCAGGCTCATGGTCTGCCATCGTGGTTGCCCTCATTATATCTGCGCAGGCATCGCGGAGCGCGGATTGGGCCTGATACAATTACCCCGAAAAGGAGTTTCGCGTTGTCTGATCCTAAAACTCGAAGGTTTTTCCTCGGAGCCCTGACAGCCGCATCGGCGGTCCGTGTGTGGGGCGCAAATGACAAGGTCAACGTTGGCATCGTGGGCCTTGGAGGGCGCGGCAGCAGCCACCTCAATACCTATTCCGGCCTGAGCGAGGCCCAGGTCGTCGCCGTCTGCGACGTCAACCAGGCCGCGCGCGAAAGGGCCCAGGCATCGCTGGCGAGGAAGGGCCTGGACAAAGCCAGTGAATTCGAAAATATGCGGGAGATGTTCGCCGACCCGAAGGTCGAGGCGGTTTCCACTGCAACTCCGAACCACTGGCACGCGCTCTGCGCGATCTGGGCGATGCAGGCTGGCAAGGACGTCTACGGGGAAAAGCCTGCCAGCTACAACATTTACGAAGGCATGCGGCTGATCCAGGTTCAGCGCGAAACCAAGCGCCTCATGCAGGTGGGGTCGCAGCATCGGAGCTGGCCGTTCAAGGTCAAGGCGATCACGGCGCTCCAGCAGGGTTTGATCGGCAAGCTCTACATGAGCAAGGCGCTGTGCTACAAGCTGCGTCCCTCGATCGGCCACACGCCGGATAGCCCCACACCTCGCGGCTTGAATTGGGACCTGTTCCTCGGCCCCGCGCCCATGCGGCCCTTCAACGCGAAGCGTTTCACGTATTTCTGGCACTGGTTCTGGGACACCGGCAACGGCGACATCGGGAACCAGGGTGTGCATGAATCCGGTATCGCGCGCTGGGCGCTGGGCGACCCGGTGTGGCCGAAGACGGTGATGGCGTTCGGCGGTAAGTTCGGTATCGATGACGACACGGAAACGCCCAACATTCTCACGGCCGGCTTCAGCTACGGTGACCAGCAACTCGTCATCGAGGTGCGCGGCAGAGCAACGAACGGCGAAGGCGTCCGGCAGGCGCGTGTGGTGACGGCCGGACCGACGGCGGCTCCGGCCGCTCCGGCGCCCACGCAGGTGGGACCGGCGAGCAATCCGCTCAACGTCGGCGTCGGCAACCTCTTCTATGGCAGCGAGGGTTGGGCGGCGATGAGCGACCAGGGATTCCAGGCGTACAAGGGCGATTCGAGCGAACTGATTATGGAAGAGCGGCCCGAGCGCGGCGCCGGCGATCCCACGGCCATCCACATGCGGAATTTCCTGGCGTGCGTGAAATCGCGCCGGGAGCAGGATCTTCACGATCCGATTGCCAACGCGGTGCCGAGCGCCGATCTCTGCCATCTGGCGAACATCAGCTACCGCGTGGGCCGCGCGCTGAAGATCGAGCCCGGTCAGACGCCGAAGTTCACGGGCGACGCCGAGGCGACCAAAATGATCACACGCCCGGCTTATCGCAAGCCCTACGGAGTGTAGCCGGCGCGACCTGGAGCCCTAGAGATGAGACTGCTGCGCCGCATTGCCCTGTTAGCTCTTGCCGTAGCCGCCCTGGCCGTTGCTCAGGGAGATTTCCACCTGAAGAATGGCGACCGCGTTGTCTTCTACGGAGACAGCATCACCGACCAGCGCCTGTACACGACATTCGCCGAAACCTATGTCGTGACGCGGTTCCCGAAGCTCGACGTCTCCTTTGTCCACTCAGGCTGGGGAGGAGACCGGGTGACGGGCGGGGGCGGCGGGCCGATCGACGTCAGGTTGAAGCGGGACGTTTTCGCGTATAGGCCCAACGTGATGACGATCATGCTCGGCATGAACGACGGCAGCTATCGCTCGTTCGATCAGGGCATCTTCGATACATACGCGAACGGCTACCGGCGCATCATCGAGTCTGTCAAGGGCACGCTGCCCGGCATCCGAATCACCGTCATCCAGCCGTCGCCGTTTGACGACGTGACCCGCGATCCGAACGTCGAGGGCGGATACAACGCCGTGCTCGTGCGCTACGGGCAGTGGGTGGCGGAACTGGCGAAGAAGGAGAACCTGAGCGTGGCGGACCTGAATACTTCAGTGGTTGCCGCGCTCAGGAAAGCTAATGCGGCGGACGCCACGCTGGCGAAGCGAATCGTTCCGGACCGCGTCCACCCCGGCCCGGGCGGGCACCTGCTGATGGCCGAAGCGCTGCTGAAGTCGTGGAACGCCCCGGCGGTGGTGACGTCCGTTGCTATCGATGCGGCGAACCGGCGGGTGGAAAAGTCCCAAAACACTGAGGTGAAGGACTTGCGGAGCGAGGGCGGCGCGCTTCTGTGGACTCAGGCCGATAGCGCTCTTCCGATGCCTCTCGATGGGAAGGATAGCGCCTTGATGCTCGCGGTGCGGTCCTCGGATTTCATGGAGGCGATCAATTCGCAGCCGCTGAAGGTCACCGGCTTGAAAGCGGCCCGGTACGCGCTCAGAATCGATGGCGAGATAGCCGGCACGTTTACGAGGCAGGAGCTTGCGGAGGGGGTCAACCTGGCGTCGCTCGCCACCCCGATGGCGGCGCAGGCTGCCGCTGTACACGCGCTCACGCTGAAGCACAACAGCATTCACTTTGCGCGCTGGAGGCAGGTGCAGGTTCCGCTCGAGGGACTCACGCTGAAGACCGTCGAGCCGGCCATGGATGCGCTCGACCGGCTGGATGCGGAACTCGTGGTGCAACAGCGGGCGCAGGCGCAGCCGAAGCCGCGGGCGTACTGTCTGTCTCCCGAGCAGTAGAGGACCCGCGGGACCCCGTGGGACAGGCCTCCTGGCCTGTCCGGACACCGTCGGGCCGAACACGGGTCACGCACGCGCGCACGGCTCCGGCGACGACGCGCCTACTTCCATCGCTATTCGCGGCCCGCAGGCCCATGCGGCACTCCCTTGCGGTCGTGGCAAGTGGCGCCGATCCGGTTTGGGGCCTCTGTTCGTTGCAGAACCGGGCCGCGACGGGGTATTCTGCCTTCCAGAGCGTGTAATGAGAGCTAATATTCTTATTCTTTTTTGTGCGATCGCGATTGCGGTCTGCGGAGGCCAGGGACAGACAAGCAGTCCATGGCCCCGGCGTGCGCTGATGGAAGCACCAGTCGAGAACTCACTGGACTACTGCTACGTTTCAAAGCCGGTCCATCAGTCCGCCGTGGTTGATGATATGGAGACCGACGGGAACTGGTCTGCTTCCGGTATCGGCACGATCGCCTATACGACAGAGCGGGCGAAAAGCGGCAAGCGGTCCCTGCGGTTCCGCACCTCCATGCGGGATGAGGCGTACATTGCGGCGAACCGCAAAGGAGGCTCGTTCGCAGGCGGGCAGGGCGGCGGCACAACCGCGCGGCTGAAGCTGGCCAGCCCTCAGGACTGGAGCCGGTTCAACCGGATCTCACTATGGGTGTACGTGCATCCCACGTCCATGCGGTCCTATTCATTTACGATACGTTTCGATTGCGAGGGCGCGCCCACCGGAGCTCTCGATCCCGTGCGCTCCCATTTCGTTCACGACCTCAAGGCCGGCGAGTGGAATCACGTGGTCTGGGAGATCCCCGATCACAAGCGCGATAAGGTTACCGGCTTTGCGATCTATCAAACGCTCCGGGGACACGATCCAGAAGACGAAGGCATCGTTACCTACGATTTCGATCAGATCGAGGTCCAGCGCGTGGATGTAGAGCCGTATGAGGGATGGGAAGTCGCTCCGGGCAAAATCGCCTTCCAGCATGTAGGCTACCGGCCGTCGGACGAGAAGTTGGCATTCGTATCCGGCGTGAGCGAGACCCAATTCGAGTTAGTAGACGCTCGCAACAAGGCGGTAGCGTCTTTCCCGATCAGGAACGCGGACAACCGGCGCGGCCGGTTTCAGGTGCTGGACTTCACGAGCTTCACCAAGCCGGGCCGGTACACCCTGCGGTGCGGCAAAGTGGCCAGCCGGCCGTTCGAGATTTCCGATGACTTCTGGTTCGGCACAATCGAGAAGACGCTGAACGCCTACTACGGCCTGCGCTGCGGCTTCGATGTCCCCGGGGTGCATCGCGTTTGTCACCAGGACTGGCAGGGCTCCCTTGAAGGTCAGACGAAGATCATCAATGGCGGCTGGCACGACGCGGGGGACCTGTCCCAGGGCTCGCACCGCACGGGCGCGTCGACTTACGCCATGCTGCAAATCTACGATCAACTGCGGCAGCGGAACGTCAGGCCGGACCTTCAGGCTAGGCTCCTGGAGGAAGCCCGCTGGGGGCTCGACTGGCTCCTGAAGACCCGGTTCGGCAAAGGCTACCGGACCACGTGGGCGCTCATGCGCATCTACACGGACAACAAGGTGGGCACGGTAGACGATGTGATCGCGCCCGCGCAGCACATCGCTTTCGAAAACTTCCTGTTCTCCGCCGTGGCCGGGCATGCGTCGCGAGTTCTGAAAGACGTCGATCCGCAAAGGTCCGCGCAAAGCCTGAGGGCGGCGGAGGAAGACTACAAGGCGACTTTGGAGCAGCGCTCCGACTGGTCCGAGGCGACTCGCGAAGAGGCGGCATATGGAGCGCTTGCGTCGGTTGAATTATATCGGGCCACGGGGAACCAGGCGTACACGGAGCAGGCGGCGCGGTTTGCGCGGCTGCTCATGGAATGTCAGGAACAGCGGTTCGTAGAGGGGATTCCGCTGACCGGCTACTTCTACAACAACGCGAAGAAGCAGCGCAGGGTGCACGATCATCACATGAGCTTTGAAGAAGCGCCGCTGATGGCCCTGCAGGCGCTGTGCGATACCTACCCGGGTCACGCGGACTGGATGGAGTGGTACGGAGCGGCGCTGCTGCATTCGGAGTACTTCTTCCGGCAGGGAGCGGCGGTTTCTGAACCCTATCGCCTCGTGCCCAACTCGGTGTGGCACCGGAGCGACCTCGAACCGCAACCGCAGAGAGCGGGCGCCCGGCCCCGCGATGAGGCTGCGATCCAACAGCAGTTCAACGAAGGGACGCGCCTCTCGGAGAACTACAGGCTGCGGGTATTTCCAATCTGGTCGGACAACCTTTTTCACGGCAACACGGCCATACACATGGCGGGTACCGCGGCTGTGACGGCGGCGGCTCAGTTGCGCAATCAGCCGGCGCTCGAGAACCTCGTGCGGCGTCAGCTACAGTGGGTTTTCGGCGGCAACCCGTTCTCGGAAAGCCTGATGTACGGCGAGGGATACGATTACCAGCCTCTGTTCGTTTACTGCCTGCGAAACCTGGTCGGGGGAATGCCGGTGGGTATGGATTCGCGGCGGAACGACAGCCCGTACTGGCCGGCAGTCAACAATGCCACTTACAAGGAGATCTGGGTGGTGCCGCAGAGCCGGCTGCTTTTGAACCTGGCCTACATGGGGATGCCGGCGCGTGTGACCGGAACGGCTTCCGCGGGTGCGGTATTCCGGGAGGCGCGCACCGGCACGACGGCGAAGGTCCCGGCCGGGAAGTTCGCCGTGAACCTAGCGCCCGGAGACTACACGGTCACGTATGGAGCCGCCACGAAAAAGGTCGCCATTCTGGCTGGCGGGCGATACGATCTGCCACTCGATGCGCGAAGCGCCGTCTCGATCGACCTCTCGGCGAAACGCCTCGGACAGGGCTTGGTGGAAGTAACGGCGCGCCTGCGCGGCTCAGGCGCGCACAAAGTGGAGCTTCGCAGTTTCAACGGATCGGTCGAAGCGCCGCATGCGACCGTGAACCTGGCGGCCGGGCGTGAGCAGACATTGACCTGGAAACTCAAAGCGGGCGTCGAGGACAAACCCTGGGCCGCGGTGGCAATCCCGGATGGCAACATGAGCGGCAGGGCGGAGATATTCGGGACCCTCCGCGACTTGCCGTCGATTGATTAGTGTAGGCCTGCGTTGAATAGGGGCCACGCATGCGTGGCCCCTCATGTCCCGCCCGCCGCATCAAGCAGTTACTGAGAATGCCGCGTGGTGCGAAACGCAGCCGCGAGGGATCTGTTCAGTCATCGGCAGGCACATGAAATACTGGGCAGGCACCCCTTCCATAACCAATGCCGTGTTATTGGTGAATCCAAAACGAGAGTAATACGCTGGATCGCCCACCAGGACACATCCCTCAGCGCCCAGACTACGAATGGCTTTGAGCCCCTCCCGGATCAGCTTCTGGCCGATTCCCCGCCTTTGACGGTCCGGGAGGACCCCAACCGGGCCGAGTACGAACCACTGGCAATCGCGCCCGTTGATCTTGATCGGAGAGAAGGCGATGTGCCCCACAATCTTGCCGTCCATCTCGGCAACGAGCGAGGCGGCCAGGGCGTGATCCGCCCTCAAGGCATTTACGATCAGGTGCTCCGTCTGCCTGCTGTAAGGATGATTGGCGAAGGCTGCAATGTGGATGTTCTCGATGACCTTGGAGTCGTTGGAGGTTTCAGAACGGATTATCATCTGGCGGGGTGCTGGTGTTGTTGTCGGTATTGGCTTCTACGGGTGCTCGGTGCCGAGCCGGGCACCCGTCTTCAGCGGTGGAGCGGCTTATTTCTTCTTTGCTCCCATCGCCCTCTGGACCTTCCACTCACACCCGATTTGAAGATTACTTTTCGTCGAATCCTGGTTGGAGTAGCAGCGGTACTTTGTGTGGTCTTGCTTATCGAATCCACAGGTTCCTGGAGATCCGATACCCTTTTCGTAGTAGGTGCAGGACAGGTCCTTGCTGGCCTCTTGCTTTGAGGTCTGCGCCGCAACGGGCTGTGTGAACGACCCGGTCACAGAGGCAGATATCGCCAGCAGCAGTATTGCAGCGGTGCCCGAGAGGTAACGCCGAATCCTGCTCATCGGGGTCTGCGAGTTCATCAGAGTCATGATTCTCCTTTCCAGAACATTAGCGTCAAACATTCCCATGGTGTGAAAAACAGCGGAGTGGACCGTGGACATCTTGGTCGCGAGTTGTAATAACGACTCCCCGTAAGTCCGCCGGTCCAAGAGCTCTTCTGCAGCCATTCGGTCGCAAATCATTTCACGAGTGTGCGCAATCCGGGATTTGATGAACCATGTCACTGGATGAAACGCCGTGAGAAGACCAGCAATTTCATAACAGACGTTCTTCCAAAAATCATTGCGTCTGATGTGTGCACATTCGTGTCCGACGGCTGCCAGGAATTCCGTTCGCGAGTGTTCTTCAATGAATGTGGCGGGGAGCAATAGAACCGGTCGCCAGATGCCTGCTGTCACAGGGCCGGGAACGTCACGTGAGCACATCAAAGAGGCCGTTCTTACTGATAGCCTCTCTTTCGACCTGTTCCACATCGCAACGTAGTCGGCTCCTATTGATGCGGGCCTGGCGTTGCGAACGAGCGCTGATGTACAGCCGAGAACCCAGCACAGCCGCAGCGAAAAAAACAGCAACATAGCAACGTAGAGCCCTGATACGAGATAGATTACGGCAGGCAGGAGGAGAATAGGGCCCCCTGTGAGCGCTGAGTCGTGACCTGTGATGGAGGCGAGCATAGCCGGCCGGGACACGTTCACTTCGCCCATCGACGTCTCGTGTAGGAAATATGCATGGAAAGCAGGGGTGGCAGGTGCGAGAGTCGCCATTATCAGAACGGCCACCCAGATCTTATGCTGTGGCTCCGGACCTGCCCCTCTGACGCATCGCGAGAGGCCCCATCCTACGGCTCCGAGTATCGGAAGTTGCCAAGCGGCATTGATGACGTAGGAGGTCAACAGGACAAACGCGTTGTTCATCGAGGCTCGCTTTCTTCAGAAGCCGCAATCCGTTGGCTCAGCCGAGCGAGTGTTGCCGGATCAATCTGCCGCGTTTTAACCAAGCTCATCACGAGATCTTCGGTCGATCCGGCGAACATTCGCCGGACCAGATCTCGTACCGCCTGGCCGAGGACGGACTCTTTCGAATCCGCGGGACAATACTCATAAGCGCGTCGCTTGAGCGTGCGCTGCACGCGACCCTTCTGGTACAGGACATTGAGTACCGTTTGCACGGTGGTGAAGGCGAGGTCGGATTCGAGCTTGGCGTGAACCGCTTGCACATTGCTGGGCCCCTCACGCCAGAGAACCTGCATGATGTCGAGCTCCAAAGGCGTGAGCGAGTCAGAACGTTTTTTTCTACGAGCCATCCTGCAAGTAGATTATGCCGATCAGGCGTTCGTGTCAACTAGAAAAATAGTTCATGCGGGTACGAATGGATTCGGGGCGGCGGAGGGAGAGTTTTGTCTTGAGGGTGACCCAATCGACCTTCGCTGGCGAGATTGGGTTTGGGTGGTACGCCCGGGCCGATTCGAACGGCCGACCTCTTGCTCCGGAGGCAAACCTTCAGATTGCCGTTCTTCTTTCGACTCAACAAGATCCGATACCCCAAAAGCTGCGCACTGGTCAGAATCGGAAGGTATTTCGTGCGTCATGAGGCTATTTCTTCCCCCGTGTGATGGTGATTACCTTCGGTTTTGGCGCCTGCCCTGTGGCCCCATCCGTGCCCGTGGACGCCAGCAGGATGCGAGAACTGATCTTCTGTACGCCGGCCCGCATGCGTTCCCGGTCCTCGTGGGTGTAGCGGTCGGTCATCTCAAGCGAGGCGTGCCCCATGAGCGCCATCCGGTCGGACGCAATCATGCCGATCTCCTGCGAGAGCGTGGCGTGCGTGTGGCGGAAAGAATGCCAGGACAGCCAGGGCATCTCGAGCTTAATCGCCGTCGGCTTCAGGTGGCGGTTGCGAACGTTGTTCTCGTTGAGCGCCGTGCCGGCACGGGATACAAACACCGGGTCCTCGGAATTCGTGAACTTCTTCCGATCAAGGAGCGTTTTCAGCTTCTCGACCAGTTCATCGGATAGCGGAACATTGCGCTTTCGCGATCCGGCCTTCAGGGTGCCACGGGCGCCGCGGTAGCAGTGCTCGCGTACGGCCATGTGGAACGGCGGGATCGTCTCGCTGTCGAGCACCTTGTACTGGTCGGTCAAGTTCAGGTGCTTGATGCGCAGGCCTGTCATCTCCGAGACGTTCAGCGAGCAGGAGACGCTCAGCAGGATCATCGCGTGGAGCGCCCCATCGGTGGCGTTGAGAACGGACTGGCACTGCTCCCAGGTCAGCGCGCGCGCCGGCCGTACGGGAAGCCCCTCGGGAACCTTGATGACGGTCGCCGGGTTGTCGCCCGAGAAATATTGCAGGCCCTTCGCGTAAGTGACGATCGCAGAAACAACCTTGTGGACGTGACCCACCGTGGATGCGGCCTTGGAGGCGGCTACTTTCGCGATGACCGTCTCGACGTGGTCCGGACTGAGTTCATACATGCGGACGTCGCCGATCACCGGCTTAATCCACGTGGCGTACAGGCTGCGGTACTGTTTGCGGGTGGCGACCTTCAGGTGCAGGTCCATGTGCGCTTCGAACTTCCGGCGCCAGAACTCATCGACTGTCACGGAAGACATCGGCTTCATCGCGACGTGGTCAACCTTCGAAAGATAGTGGTCCCACGCGAACCGCTGCGCCTGCTTTTCGGTCAGTTTGCCAGGCCCGCTCGCGGGTCCGATCGTCACGGTGATGCGGTGCGGAACACTCTTCTTACGCTCCGGGTCGTAGCAATACTCGCGGTAGGTCAGCAGCCAGCTTCCGTTCTCGACCCGGAGCCATCCTTGGCGCTGGCCGCGGCGACGCGCCATAGAGGACTCCTCGGGAGAGAGTGTACCGAATTTTGGACCCGGGCAGGCCGTGCTCATCTACCCAACCCCCTCGCTCGCCCGCAGTTCACCCTCACGCATTCTTCACCGCCTCTTTGGCGGCCAGCACGGCGGCGCGGATCTTGAACCACCGTTCTGCGTCGGCCGCGCACCTCCGGACGTATCCTTCGTGGTTGCACGTTGGGTAGTCCGTAAGGGTTCCAGCCGCAAGCTCGTGGAGAAATCCGGCCTGCTGGTTAGCCCATGCCGCCAGCGCATCCAGAGCCTCGGGAATGGCCATGGATGGCACCATCTCCGAGAGCAGGATCGGGAGCCATGCCGCGATGGCCTGGCCGTAGCCGATGAACTTTCCGTCGGGTCCG
Organism: Acidobacteriota bacterium; assembly: GCA_023436715.1. Lineage (GTDB taxonomy): Bacteria > Acidobacteriota > Terriglobia > Bryobacterales > Bryobacteraceae > Fen-330. Next base: position 6,100 of record JAEZIJ010000065.1, on the reverse strand, counting down.
CGGGTGAGAATGGTGGGGCTCATGCTGATTGCTCCAGGAGGTCGAAGAGGGTTGGGGTCGAGACCTTCTGCTCGGCCGCCTCGCCCGGCATAGTGTGCTGAGTGATGGCGCGGTCCGCAATGTCGAACTGCATCGGGCAATTCTTGACGATGCATCCCTCTGCCGTGAAGCTCTCGTCCTCGTCGACACGCAAACACCAAGTCTCAACTTCACCGGAGGGCTCAGCGCTGCGCACCTTTTTCCAGGCACCGTCATGAAGGATGAACTGCGACTTGCGTCGCCCGGGCTCTGCATCGAAGGACAGCACCCACTCCTGGCGCGTCTGAACTTCGCGCCCGTCAATCACCGTGATTCCGGCCGCGCGCCCCGCATGCAGACTGGCGATTGATCCGTGCACGCGCTGCGCGAGCATCGCAATACCAAGCAGCAGTGGACGGGATACGCTCGTCGCCATCCACCGGCCGCGCTCCGGCAAGAAATATCCGTCGCCAGACAGATAGCCATTCAACAGCGCGCGCGCCTCAGCCTGGGGCGCGGCCAACAGTTCGGCCGGAACCTGCTTTTCTTCGGCACCACGGCCACACTTTCGCAGCATCCCGACCAGTGCGGGCCTTAAACCCTTGAGGCGAATCTGCACCGCCGTATGCTCGTGGCGTGCGCCTGCGAATGCTCCAGCCATGCGCTCAAACTCGGCCAACTTATCGCGTCCGACACTAACGAAGAAGTCTCCGCGCGTGCCGACGTGTCCATCCGCCAGCCATCGCCCGATCAGCCATAGTTCCGGCTCGGACAGCCTGCACTCTTCGATCGGAGGAAGCTTCAGATTCACATAGCCTCCGCTCACGGTTTCATCGGCACGCACCCATTCAGGTATTGCGCGCTCCGCACCGTCTCTTTCCCGCACCCAGTCTGACTTGCGCGTCCAGAGTTTATGGTCCGGAGTCAGCGCCAGCCCAGGAACTCCCTGTGCCCGCAAAGTGATTACGGGCTGCACACCGGTCATCCTGACGATTCGCACTGGTCTCCAACGGCCTTGGTGTGTCAATACAGAATCTCCTACCGCTACCTCCTGAATCGGCACCCATCCACGCTCACGAGTCAGCACAAGCGAACCGCGTGCGAGGCACAGGTGCATCTCGCGCCCCGCAGCGGACTGCGCGCTGTTGAGCGAGAGCATGCGCGTCACGTCGGACCACACGTCATCGCTCCAGGAGGCCGGCTGCAGAAGCATGAACGTCACCGGCAGGCGTCCACCTGGCTTCACGCACTCGCACGCGCCGCACACCTTGTGCCCGGTATGGATGTGGCCGCAGTCCGGGCAGCACTCCAGCGATTCAGCCAAAGCGACGTGCCGCTCGTAGTCGTATATGTTGTTCTCGGTCCAGTCCCGGAACAGCTTAAAAATCTGATCGTGCTTCAGCCCGTCGAGGTCCTCGACTGAGAGCAGGCGATCCCCGCTCGATCGCGCGAAGCCGTGCGCGTCCACCTGCCAGCGCGAGCGCGAGTAGCTACCTTTGTCCTTCACCACCGGCTCGTCGGCGTAACTATTGCTGGTGTCCGATGGCGGTTTGCGGAACAGCAGCAAGTACTCGGGCATCCCCACGCCCATCTTTGTGCCGTCCTTGCATTGCTCGGTCCAGCCGAGGCGGTAGGTTTGATTGTTCTCGCGCACCACGTCGGTAAGGATCGTCTTCATGCCCATGTACGCGAATCCGTGGGCCGCAAAGTGGCAAATCGCATCGACGTGAAACGGATACACCGTCTGAAATCCAAGCTTGTTCAGGCCACCCGGAACCACGCGATCCTTTACGTGAATCAGCGCCAGGCGCCCGGGCTTGAGCACCCGAAACAGTTCCGGCGTGAGGAAGTCCATCTGCCGCCAGAAGTGGGCGTTTGAATCCGTGTGGCCGAAGTCGTTGTAGCTAGGGGTGTATTCGTACTGCGTCGAGAACGGAATCGAGGTCAGGACCAGGTGAACACTCGCGTCTGCCATGCGCCGCGTTTCGAGCACGCAATCGTTGTTCACGAGCGTCCATCCAGTGCCCGAGGCCTCGGCGCGCTCCACGCCGATGGACCGCTGCAAGCTGCTGGTGATCGCGGCTTCCGCCAGCCCGTACTCCCGGATGATCGCGGACATTTCGGACATCAGTTCGGCGTGCTGCTGCCACTTCTTCTCGAGGATCCGCCGCACCTCGCGCTCGGCTTCTGTGTAGATCAGGTCGATGCGGACACGCTTTGTCTGGAGGAAACGGTAGCAGCGGTGAATCGCCTGGATGAAATCGTTGAACTTGAAGCCGATACCGAGGAAGATTTCCCACGCGGACTGCTGTAGATTCACACCGGCCCCGTACATCTGCGGCTTACTGACAAATGCCCGCTTTTTGCGGTCACGCCAGTCTTGCAGGAGGATCTCGCGGTCCTCTGGGGAGTCTGCTCCGTAAAGGGAAGAGTGGGATATAGCTAAAGAGTCGAGCGTCCTATCGACAGACGCCTGTTCTTTGTTGAGGTCGCACCATATTACGACCTGCTCGCTATGTACTCCGCGGCCCTCATCAGGCGCGCAGGAGAATCCTGAAACTGACCCAGGCCGCAATTGCATTGCGGACACAGAATTCCCCGTACTGTCCCCGTCCAATGGTCGTGATCCACCACAAACCCGCGCGCTCCCGGTTCGCTCGTTCCGCAGATCGCGCAGCCGCCCTTCTGGGACGCAAGAATCTGGGCAAATTGCTCCGGCTCCAGCATGTAATTGCTCCGCAACCTGCCGATCCGCTTGCGCTCCGGACTCTGCTTGGCCCAGCTCTTCGCTTGCGCTCTGTATTTTTCCCTGTACTCCGGGTCCGAGGCATACTTCTCTCGGCGTTTCCGATTCTGTTCTTCCCTCTTTTCCTTCGTTAGCGGCGGGCGCTTGTAGGTCTTCTGGTACTCCTTCATGTAAGCCTTCTTGGCTTCTCTGTTTTTGTGGTACCGTTCCAGTGATTCCTGGCGCAGGCGTTCCTTGTTGGCCTCGTAATACTCCTTGTTCCGTTCCGCTTGTGTTGCCATGTGTAATTAGTAAGTCCGATAACTTGATGATACGCCTGTTCAGGCTGTCCCGCTTTTCGCGCGCCGCGTCCACCACGCCAATGGCGGCGTTCTTCACCAGGCGCCCTTGACCGCTCGTTTCGTATCCCGCGTCGGTGTGATCCGTCGGAATCTCGTGCCAGTAAACATCGAGCCCGGGCAACTCGTAGCCTTCGTCGCTGTGCCCGAGGTCGGACGGCCGCTGAAGGAAGATCGCCCACGACGCACACCACATCCAAAACTCAGCTTTCTTGTGCTCGTGGATCGTAAGCTGGTCGGCCTTCTCGCTGTTGCGCTTGAAGAATCGCGTCTTGGCCTGGCCAACGTCCATCACTTCCAGGAACGCGGAGTATGCGAGCAGTTCGATAAACTCGTTGGGGCTCGGCGTGGCAGTCGCGACGAATTTGTACTTCAGTCCGTCGAACAGCCGCATAAACTCCCGGAAGGTCTTTGTCCCGCCGAACCCGCGCAGCACGGCCGCTTCGTCCAGGCTCGCTCCCGTGAACTGCTTCGGATCGAGCTTCCCGTCGCGGACCGTCTCGTAGTTGGTGAGGCAGATGCCAGTCTCGCCGGCCTCATCGATAGACCGGATGAACCGGACTTCGATGCCGAGCAAGCCGGCGTCGCGCATGAACTCTTGGCGCACCCCGAGCGGCATCACGATCAGGAACCGGCCTCCACAGTGCTTCACGAGCAGCCGCGCGATTTCGAGTTGGATCAGGGTCTTGCCCAATCCGAACGCTGCGAAGATCGCCCGCCGCCCGCCGCGCAAAGCCCAGAGCACGATGTCCCGCTGGTGCGGTTTCAGCAGCGGGTTAACTTCCCCGGGTTCGACCGTGATGCCGAATTCTGGCACCACCACAGCCTTGGCCCGCAGGAAGTCGAGATAGGCGTCGGTAGCCACTACCGCTCCACCCCCGCCTGAAGCTCATCGCACGTCCACGTCTGCCCGGTACGCTCGTCCTCGACCCAGAGCCGCTTCATCGGCCTGCGGCCGAATTTGGCGCGGTACAAGGCTGTGTCCGCGGCGGTCGGAAGATTGCTGAATCGCGGCACCGAGTCCCGCAGGCCGCGCACGACGTATGGGTGCAGGCTCGTCCAGGGCGTTACCGGGAAGGGTGGGTAGATGGAGGAGGTTGCCATTACTCAGGCCTCCATTCCCGCCGCGCCCGTCCGACCGCCATGAGCCTGCGCTCACTCCTGCGCTCTCCAGGGAACTCCCTGCTGATCTCAGCGAGGGCTTGCTTACGTGCGGCCGCACGTAATTGCTGCCGCGTCATCTGGTTGGGTAGGGACGCCTTGGAGCGGACCCCAGAGGCACGCCGCCACATGCGGCGGACGGATCCTCCGGCTCGGGCCGCGAATCCCGCAGCCGAGTTCGGATGCGGTCTGAATACTACAGAGTCGTCTGGAATGTATGGAACGATCATGTTCTGCCTGTTCCTACTTAACTCTCAATCCGGCTGCGAACCACTTCGAACGGTTGGCTTGCTGTGGGCTCAGCCATCGCCACCAGCCACGCGGCGAACTCAAGCGCTTCGTCGGCGCTAAGTCGGTTTGGTGGTCGCATAATCACGATCCAGCCGCCTTGCACTGCTACGAGAAACTGGTTCACTCTTGCTCTCCTTCCGCGCCCGAGGGCGCTAATTGTGCCCGCGCCGGCAGTCCGTTACCTTGCGGGCGGTGTCCGACGCGGGCGATATCAGGGAGGCCGCGCTCGCTTGTTTTATCCCTATGGCCTTTGACGGGTTGTGCCGCCACAGCCTCCCTGAACTGGCGCCAGCGTGCCGCACCACCACGGCATAAGCGCGTCCGCAAGCAGAGGCGCTCGACGCTGGCAGAACTTGTGCCGGTGAATCGCCACCGGCAGCGGCGGATCGGGACCACTCCGCATCGCCTTGGGGTTTACTGGCGCCAGCGTGCCCGAGTCGAACGGGCTCCGTCAGGCACCCGTTTCCGTTGCCCGCTTCTGTTGTCGGTTTTTGGGCTTGGTTTTCGCCCTCCCCGCAGTGGGTCTTCGCCGTACTGTGGTTTTCCCCTAACGGCCGATTACAGCGGGTCGCCGTGCCCGCCCACGCTGGCAAACTGGTGGAGCGGTTCGTCGCTCGCGAGGCCTCCCCTCTGTAAAGTGGGAGATATGCCCGTGGCTCTCCGCTCCGCAAACTGGAAGGGGCCGCTCCCGGAAAGTCCATGAGCGCATCCGCCGCTGACGCCATCCGATGTGCGGCAGCAATCGGTCTGGTATTGCCCTTTACGGAGTGCTTTTGGCCCCTGTAGCTCTTCATTTACTTCGTCTTCACCTCGACCGTCATCCCCGCCGCGACCTCGTTGATCTTCAGGCGGCAGGTTTCATGGATGGCTCGTGCTACCGTTCCGAGTCCATTCTTCATGGCCTCTTCAATGGCGGTCTTAATGCTGTAGTGCAGATGCTTTTCTACGAGGTGCGTGATTCGGGTCTGTGTGCCGCGCCAACTGTAACCACCCGCCTGGGCCTTGTCCTTGCCCTCGTAGTCAACCTGCTCGCGCAGATAGTTCTCAGCGCGGGCGATCAGGTATTCCTTGAACGTGAGCGGAGCGCCCTTCTTCTCGCCCCACTCGTTTGTTTCCTGGAGGCAGAGGTTTTCGATGTAGGTCGTGGCGTTAGGCAGGACGTGCTTTTCCGCGATCTCGGCAACAGCCGTATCGATGCGTTTTTTCACGGTATCCTGTAGCTTGACCTTGAAGGACGATGACTTACGGCACTCGTGCTCGTCCTCGTCGTAGCAGACTGCCTCCACCAGCGAATCAGCGATATGCTTAATCGCCCGATCCTGAATTTCCTCCCGGCTCATGCCGAGAGCTTGAAGCATGGACTCGTCCATGTATCTCCTCCTATGACTCGCGTTCAAATAGCCGCCGGCCGCGCCTCTATCTGCTGGCCGGCCGTGCCGGTGGGTCACTGGACTGGCGTTGGCGGCGGCTACCTGAATGGGCCGGGTGTCCGCCCGGCTCGGGGTTGCGTGGTCTTCTCTGCGGGCGAGCGCTGCCACGCCGACGC
>JAEZIJ010000037.1 GCA_023436715.1 Acidobacteriota bacterium | reverse complement strand
GCTCAGCCTCCTGTTCAAGAACCGTTCTCCGTTCGGGCAAATGCCCGAATCAGAGTACCCGGCTCCCGGTCTGGAGGTGGGCCAAATCAGATGAGCGAAGTGGGCCAGATTAGATTAGCGAAATCACGTGGGCGCGTGGATTGAAACCACGCGCATTGGCCAGCAGCTTACCTCCCTGCCGTCGCGCCCCGCGTGGGCGCGTGGATTGAAACCCGGTACGAGGACGGCATCTCGGAGGGCGTGCGGCGTCGCGCCCCGCGTGGGCGCGTGGATTGAAACCTGGCGGCTGAATCCGGATTACTCAATCGACATAGTCGCGCCCCGCGTGGGCGCGTGGATTGAAACAAATCCGAATCCTTAATTGCTTGGGCCTGCGAGCGTCGCGCCCCGCGTGGGCGCGTGGATTGAAACATGCCGGTACGCAGCACGGCATCACGGTCGAACGTCGCGCCCCGCGTGGGCGCGTGGATTGAAACCCTCCAGAAGTTCCAGACCGCCGGGATGGTCGAGGTCGCGCCCCGCGTGGGCGCGTGGATTGAAACATCAACCTGTTCTCCAAACAGGACTGGAGGGCGGCACGTCGCGCCCCGCGTGGGCGCGTGGATTGAACAGGGCACACCGCTACGATCCCGATCTCATTTCGCCGGCGCGGACCTTGTCTCCCCATCGCGCTACCACCGTGACGAGGTTTTCCGCACCGCCACGCCGAAGCTCCAGGAAATAGCGAAACTCGGGTGCCGCAGGCTCCTCGAGTGGAGGCGCCACGCGTTCAGCGGTACTTCTGTATCTCGGCGAAATCGGTGGCGTTCATCTGCTGCTGTGCTTCTTCCCAACTTCCGTAGACCTTCTGAGTGGGAGAAGACTCCAGCCCGTACTTTTCATCACTGGACGACGTGCCGACCTTGATCGCTCCGTAAGCGACATTGAAACCCGACTCGATCAGATTGTCGGCCGCCCCTCCCTCGTTCGCCACTTTGACCGCTATTTCAAGCGCTTTCGTACCGGCGGACTTGATTCCGTAGGTCCCGTTGCAGCGCTCGATCTTGACGTCCAAGGTGAACATGCCGCCCCTCTTGTGATGAAGCAGCGAACTGTGCGAGTCCACCAGTTCGTGGTTCTTGGGGACCTCCGCGTATTTTTCGATGATGCTGACGGTCCAGGAGCGCTGCGTGGGCTCCACTCCTCTTCCCCCGGGAGAACCGCGCATCACGGTGCTGGTTGAGGTGTTGCAAACCCACTGAACCGCCACGATCTTGGTCTCGATCCTCTCCGGCGCCGGCTTCAGCCAGACTACGAGTTCGGTGAGTTTGTTGCATTCGATCTGAACCGTCTCGAATGCGAAGGCGCCGTCTGGCGCCACCACATCGACGGCATGGAAGCCTGCCTCAAGACCGCTCAGGGTAAGTCTGCCGATGCTGTCCGTCTCCCCGGAGGCTTCCGTCGCGCCGCTGAGGCGGACTCCGGCATAGCCAATGTCCCTGAAAAGGATCCAGGGAGCTTCCATCCGGACCGTCACCCGCAGGCTGCCGTTGCAGGCGCAGGTCCGAACGGGGCTGTCGCAGACGGGGGTGAACTGTCCGCGATGCGTCTTGCCGTTATGGCGCTCGTAGGCGTCCATCCATTCGATCTGATATCTGACGTGCTTGGGATTGCAGGGATCGATCGGGATCCACTTGCCGTCCTGGGTCATCTCGGGGTGGTTGTTATAGAAATCGGCGTCGGCCTGCGACGCAGCCTTCCGGTTGGGTGGGAAGTCGGCGATTCTAGCCATTGTGGGCTCCCGGGCGGTGGAGGACGTGCCATTGGATGCGGTCCATCTTGTCACTTTCGGACGAGGCGGAATCGCGCAGGATCGGGCCGGCCCAGTGCAACGTGGAGAACCCGGCCCCGTACTGCACCAGGCATTCCAGATAGCGTTCGACCTCCTGCTCGGACCGGATTTTGAAACCGGATGCCTCCTCGATGCCGGCCACTACAATGGCCCGAAGCTGTTGTTCCGGGTAAGGCGCGAAAGGCCTTAGGTGCGCGACCATCCGGTCCTGAAAAGCTTTTAGCGTGTACGCCTCAAAGGCCGCCATCTGCGCCTTCCGGATGACCATCGAAGAATCCTCCTCGACACATAATAGATGCAGTTAATGCACGCAGGAACAGGTGCGCCACCAATCGGGCTGGCAAGTGTATCGAAGCCGAGCTTCCCGACAAGCCATAGCCTGAACCATTCGCGATTCGTGGCGCGCGCAAGTGTATCGAAGCCGCGCTTCCGCACGCGAGAGTCTGGCCTAATCCAGGCGGACAGTCCGGATCTGCCAGGGCCTGAAGTCGAGGCGTGCTCCGGCCGCGCCCACAGGGCGACCGGTGAGGTCCACCTCCACCGTGCTTCCGCCGGCGCGCCTCAAAGCCGCTTGTGCGGCCTTGCCTCTATGCTCGAACATGCGGACGTACACCTTTCCCGCCTTGCTGTAGAGGGCCGTAGCGATCACATCCTCGGAGCCCACTTCGACGGGCATCGCCACTTCTCCCCGGCTGCCGTCACCCGCTTCCCCGGCGCACGCAGGCATCGGGTAATTGTATTCGAGAGCCCGCCGGTGGAGGTCGGCATCCTTCCACGCGCCGCTGAACGGCCACACGGCGAACTCGTAGCCGAATTCGCCTTTCAGCATGCGGGTGCCCCAGATGTAGTACATGGAATAGGCGAGCGGGAGGGAAAAGCCGCCGTCCGCCTCGCGCACCGCGCCCATGGCTCCGCGGTTGAAGAAGGCCACGCCCGACTGCGGGCCGGCCAAAGCGGTCCAGTAGTTCCCTTGCACGTATCGATCGGGCGTCTCGGCGACCGCGAAGGGCAAATCGCGCACGCCAATCGCATCACCAGTGGCCGGGAAGACCTTGAAACGCAGCTTCTCCTCGTGAACGAAGGGGGAAACGGAGTCGCGCTTGTTCTCGCTCACCCGCCCGATCTTCTGCTCCTCGAACTCGAACTTCACACGGTAATCGAGGCGCGGCGAATCCACCCGCAACCTGAGGTCACAGCGATATGGAATACCGCCGATCGTCCCTTCCTCGCGGAGATCCACCCAAGGCAGGTCCGGCGTCCGTGGCATCACGCGCCAACGGCCCTGCGATTCGCAAGGAGTCCCGTTCACGCGTCCCGCGAAGAACGCGCTGCGGCGGCCCGGCGCGATCACCGGCGCCCCGCTCTTCCGTGACGTCAGCGCGGCGATGCCGCCTTCCGGGTGCAGTTCGAGTTGCCAGAATGGCGTCTCTACTCGAAGCGGTCCTTCAGTGATCGAGATGGGCGCAGCCGCCGGGCGCGCGGGTTCGCTCGGACCCGCAACGGAACACGACATAGCCGCCAGCGGCGGGACGTCCGCGAGCACGAGCAGGCGCGCCTCCTGAATCGCGTCCGAGGAGCTTCGGATCGCCGAAACGAGTACGCTCGGCACAACCTTGCCCCCGTGCCGCACTTCCACTTCCTTCAGAGCGCGCGCAGGCAGCGTGACGGTCGCTTCAATCCATTCCCGCCGCCGCCAGGAACTGGGATTGAAGACGGTGATCTGCCCCAATTCGCTCCCCTTCATCTTCGCCGCGACCGCTCGAAGAGAGGAGGTCGCGACGCGCCCGGACGCAGCCAGCGAGGCTCCAAGGAACTTGCGCGCGTCCGGCAGAAGTCCGCAGATCTGTACGTCGTGATGCTGGGCAACCAGAACGTTCTTCCAGGCTTGCTCCAGGTCCGCTTCCCGGTTTGCGCCTCCGAGCATCAGTTCGATTGCGGCCAGGCGCTCGGCGGTCAGAACCGCTACCTCAGCCTCTCGCGTGCGGTTGAAAATCTCGTTGCCGCAGTAGCCCCAGGGCATGCGCACCACGAAATCGTTCGGGCCGGTCTTCATATCCGCCGCGGGCTTGGGGAGAATCGCGGGAAGGTCTTCGAGCAGCGCCCAGCGGCAGTCTTTCCGCCCTTCGGTGATCTTGACCAGGTCCTCGCGCCGCAATCCCGAATCATCCGCGCGAGACGCAATCAATGGCCGGATGTGGCCGAAACGTGTACGAAACTCGTCGAGCGAGCCCTTGCAGTCGGGGCCGGGACAGCGAGTCAGCACCCAATTGTCGTAGGTCGTCTTGCCGAATTCGGCTCCCTGGCCGGGGTATGTCGGAACCGTGGGGACGCGCGATCCGTCGAGCCCGATCCACCATCCGTAGGGCACGTCGAAGGTCGGATTGTAGCCGTACATCATGAAGTGCGTGCGCATGATTGCGCCGCGCATGCCGAAACCCGCGAGGATTTGCGGAATCTGGCAGTGCATGGCGTGCTCGCTCATGAGGTAGATGTCCGGAGCGCGGCCGAAATACTTGCGCGTGGTTCCGAGCCCGTACTCGATCTGGCGAATGTTCGATTCCTCGTTGACGAAGCAGGAGAGCGGCTGTCCGTACGTGCAGGTACCAATGCCGAAGCGGCCTGGGTATTTCTTCAGATCCCGCCTGATCTCCTCGATCGTTTCCGGGCCGCGCTCGGCCAGGTAGTCGTACGTGTACGCTTCGTTTTCGAGGCCGAACTTGAAGCCGGGATAGCGATCCAGCCAGGCGACTGCGTCGCGAAGCCGCTCAGTGAAGTGGGGAATGCCCCACAGCACGAGGCCGCCGTGATCATAGGTCAAGAGATAGACCGGATCCTGTTGAGCGCCGGCGAGCAAGCGGGCGGACAGTCCGGCGCCAAGCGCGCCAACAAAACTTCTGCGTTGCATGTATAGGTCAGGTTAACGGATTCGGAGGGCAGTTCTCAACGAAGGGGCGCACCCAGCGCTGCCGGCACTGGGTGCATTTCGTCAGCCGGCCTTCTGAGTCGCGCTCTGGACGTGCGCTTCCAGAAACCAGAGGTCCTTATCTGTCGCGCGCGCCACGTCCGTGAACAAATCGGCCGTCGCCATGTCGTCTTCGTCCTGGGCTGCATCGATGGCCTTGCGAGTGCTTGCCGCGTACTTTGAGAACCGCTCGATCAGCGCTTCCACGTGCTGGCGGCCGTCGATCGCGTCGCGAGGATACTCCGGCAGCGCGGACCGCTCTGAAGCCATGCGGATTGTGCCCTGCGCATACCCTCCGAGCGCCGTGGCCCGCTCTGCGATCAGATCGATGAACTTGAAGACGTCTTCCGCGAGTTCGTCGAACAACTCATGAAGCTGGAAAAAGTCCGTGCCTTTCACATTCCAGTGCGCGTTCTTGGTCTGGCTGTACAGGTCGAAGGTATCCGCGAGCTGCCGGTTGAGCATCTCGATCATCTTTTGACGCACGTCGGACGAAAGATCGTTTTTCGTCTGAAACATGGGCGTGGTGATAGGTGGCATCCAGTCCCTCCTCTCCCCATTTTAGCCCGGGCACGGTTGCGAAGCGTTTATTGGCCCGTCCGGCCGCTTATCTTTCTCTGCAGTTCTTCCTTCACCGCCTCGAGATTGAAGGTCGCCCCCTTCTGCATTGGGGGGAACTGGATGAAGGTCTGGCCGATTCTCGCCACTTCCTGCTGCACGAAGACATAACGCCAGAACTCAAACACATACCATGAGTAGAAATTGATGGACTGGCTTATGCCGGCGCGCTCAAACGGATCGAGACGCAAGTTGACCAGAATCGGAAAATCGGGTTTTGTGGTGCCACCGAACCAACCTTGAGGCTGGTCGATGAAGCGGTACTTGTAATCGCCGATGCGGATGGCGCCGAGAGTGGTTTCAGCGAAGTACAGTATCTCATTGCGCTTTGACGGCCCTTTACCCGTGATGAGGCCGGTCTGGTCAAAGCCATCCAGGTGAACCTTGTAGCTTTGGCCTCCCACTTGTTTGCCCCTGGTCAATTCCTCAGCGACATTGGGGTTCCCGGCCGCGGCGACGAACGTCGGAAACCAATCGAGACCGGAGATCATTCCGTTCTCGACTCTGCCCGCCGGTACGTGCCCCGGCCAACGGACGATGCAGGGGACACGAAAGCCGCCTTCGAGCACGGTTCCTTTCGCTCCGGCGAACGGCGTCATGCCACCGTCCGGCCAGGTGAAGACCTCCGCGCCGTTGTCGGTGGTGAAAACAACGATCGTGTTGCCGTCGAGCCCGTCGTCCTTCAGCTTTTTCATGACGCAGCCCACGATGTCATCCAGTTGCGCCATGCCGGCTTCCTGTACGCTCCAGCCATTCTCCGGGGTACGGGTTCTTTGATACTTTTCCGAGAGGTGAGTCACGACGTGCATGCGCGATGGATTGAGCCAGACGAAGAACGGCTTGCCGCCGCTCTTTGCTCTGTCGATGAACTGCATCGCATGATCCAGAATGACGTCGTCCACCGTCTCCATGTTGTATTTGATGCCGGGCATCGGGTGAGGCGGAAGCGGCCCTTCATCGACAATCTTCTGCTTGCCAACCCTGCCCCAGCGTGGGTCTACGGTGGGGTCGTCGGTGTCAGTGGCCCAAGTGTGAAGGAGGTTACGGGGGCCAACCTTATCTTTGAGCTCCGGCGGGTAGTTGGGATGGAACGGGTCTTCCATTGCGTCCAGATGATAGAGATAACCCCAGAATTCGTCGAAGCCGTGAACTGTAGGCAGGAACTGGTTGCGATCACCGAGGTGGTTCTTGCCGAACTGACCAGTGGCGTAACCCATCGACTTGAGCACGGCAGCAATGGTCGGCGCCTGGTCGGGTATGCCGACAGTGGCGCCTGCCTGACCGACGGTAGTGAGGCCGGTACGGATCGGCAACTCGCCGGTGATGAAGTTGGCGCGCCCCGCCGTGCAGCTCGCCTCGGCGTAGTAGTCGGTGAACAGCATGCCTTCGGCGGCAAGCCGATCCAGGTTCGGCGTCCGGCCAGCCATAATGCCGCGATGATAGGCGCCGATATTGAACCAGCCGATGTCGTCACCCATGATGAAGATGATGTTCGGTCGTTGTTGCGTCTGAGCAATAGCCGGCGTCCCCGTTGAGAGGAGCGTGACCGCGATGGCTCCGCTCGTGAATAACTTCGCTCTCATCCTGGTCTTCATGCGGAATCCCCTCCTTCTCGACTGGCGCGGGCAGGACCGCGGGAGCGCGCCCGGTGATTCGTTGCCGCAGCCGGGGGCGGGCCTTGTTGGGGTCACGCATGCGTGATCCCTGGAGTTTCGTGGGGCAGGCGGTTTCGCCCAATGCCACTTAACTAAGCTCATCGTGGTTCCTTGCGCGCGGGGAATGTGCGACGACGATGCCAAGCGGCGCGAGGAAAGGATCTCCGTTTCGTTCGTTTCGGAT